>NZ_JBGLYU010000030.1:0-76783 GCF_047304235.1 Variovorax sp. Varisp36 | reverse complement strand
GTGAGCCGGCTGGCTCGCAAAGAGGGTGGGTCAATATTCGATGGAAATCGTGGGTCAGGATTCCATGGAAATCAACACTACAACAACGGCATCGTGATCGTTGCCGACGAGATGCTCTTCAGCGAGCTCAGCGACGGATCGAGCGGCATTTCTTGGCTCAAGGGGATGCAGATCGTGAACGGCGGCCAGACTACCGCGTCGATCTACTTCGCCAAGCGAAAGCATTCCGACATCGACCTCCGCCGCGTGCGTGTCCCCGCCAAGATCATCGTCATGCGCGAGCCCGACAAGGCCAAGGAGGATGCGCTCGTCGCCGACATCTCTCGATTCGCCAACAGCCAAAACGCGGTGCGCCAGTCGGACCTCTCGGCCAACAAGCCGTTCCATGTGGAGATCGAGAAACTGTCCATGCGCGTCTACTGCCCCGACGGTGTGGGCCGCTGGTTCTACGAGCGGGCAGCGGGCAGCTATAAGACCTTTCTGGCGCGAGAGGGCACAACGCCAGCCACGCTTCGGAAGCTCAAGGAAAGCATACCGCCCGCGCGCCGCCTGACCAAAACCGACTTGGCGAAATACATCTCCGCTTGGGACATGAAACCCGACATTGTGAGCCTCGGATCGCAGAAGAACTTCGACAGATTCATGCTCACGCTCACGTCGCTCGACGGCAGTGAGCCGCCGCCTGCTACTCCCGCCGATTACAAGGCGATGATCGCCAAGGCCAAGCTCTATAAGGACGTGCAAAAGCATTTGCGTCCCATGTTCCCTGCGTTCCAAGCCAACGTCACCGCTTACACGGTATCGCTTCTGGCGCAGCAACTTGGCGGCCTCATTGACCTTGACCGCATTTGGAACCGGCAAGGCGCCTCCCCTGAGCTGCTCGACCAGACAGGCGTTTGGGCAAAGGAGGTCAACGAAGTACTGCATCGGACCGCAGACGGCCGCATGATCTCCGAGTGGGCGAAGAAACCGGAATGTCGCGCTGCGGTGCTCAGTGCAAGTTACTCGGCGCCCACTGCGGGCATTCCTGAGGTGCGACCGGCTTAACAGACGGAGCTAGTCTTGACCGACGTCGTCTCCCCAGAGGTCCGCAGCCGGATGATGTCCGGCATCCAAGGTAAAAACACGAAGCCGGAACTGCTTGTGCGCCGCATGCTTCACGCTGCAGGCTACCGATTTCGCTTGCAGCGCCGCGACCTGCCCGGCGCACCGGACATCGTGTTACCAAGCCGCAAGATCGCCATCTTCGTCCACGGCTGCTTTTGGCACCTTCACCAAGGATGCCGATATGCCAAGATACCAGCCACCCGTTCGGACTTTTGGACGGCAAAGCTTGAAGCCAATGTCGGACGCGACCAGCGCTCGATTGAAAAACTCCAAGCGCTGGGCTGGCGAGTGCTATGCGTTTGGGAGTGCTCGACGCGTGGTGTCGAAGCTGCGGCGGGCCTCCAAAACAGTCTGCGGACTTGGATTGAAAGCGACTTGCCGCTCGGAGAGATAACTGGTGCGACGCGGAGTTGATGGCGACGCGAGGGACACGCACGATTGCCCGGCAAATTCAATGCGTGCTCGACGAACGCATATCCCCGCATCCTCAAGCCGTAGCCACAGTGGCGCTGCCGGCCGCGGCACGGCCAACGCGCCTACGAATTCCAATTTTCCCCTCCTTCATTTCCCGCGAATCCATGAAGTCGAGGATGATTTCTGCAATCTTCCGGGCGAGCAACGGCGGCACGGCATTTCCGATCTGGTGGTATTGCTCAGTTCGATTGCCCTCAAAAAAATAGTTATCGGGAAATGTCTGAAGCCGTGCTGCCTCGCGCACAGTCAAACTTCGGCATTGCGCAGCATCGGGGTGGATGTAGTAGTGCCCATCTTTTGCGATATGGGAGACAACTGTAGAAGATGGTTGAGATCCCACTTGCACCCGAAACCTGTCCACAAAGGGAATAGACGCCGCGTCAACGTTGCCGTGATCAGGAAGCAGCTTCGGCGGAAACTCTCGCAAATTTGGGGCATAGCCGCGAACTTCCGTAAAGCACGCTGCAAACATGTAGCGCTGCAGATCCGAGCTCATGTGGCTACGTGACTCGTGCTGAAGCACGCCTTGGAGCTTCGGATCGGCGTACCAGTCCCTCAACTCTGCAGGCATCTTCGTGCCTAAATTTACGACTCCAGCGATGAATGTGGAACCCGATGTCTCGTGCCACTCCGCTCGCGCGATGGCTCGCCTCATCGCGTCTTCAACTTGAGGCCGGCAATCATTCCGCCAAAGGGTAAGTTGATGTGGTGTATCACGAATAGCTTTGAGCCATGACTGTTTCGAATCCATTCCACGCGACAGTCGGCTGCGCAGCTGTGGTAGCCCAGCGAGGGCGTCAGCGACGCCGACCTTCTCCCTTTTCCTCTTGAGAAGAAACCGTCCTGGGTTGCTAGCTAGTGCAGGTGTCGAAGCGGCTACGTCAGAACGGATCCCGAAAAGGATCACGCGATGCCGACTTTGAGGTATGCCGTGATCGTCGGCCTCGATCACGAAATCTTTCGGATCCAGCTCCTCCTTGTCAACGACTAATGACCGAATCTCATAGGTCAGGCCCTCGCGTGGCTTGCGAAGATCGGCAAGGATTCGATCGAAGATTGGAGAGCCGCCATGCTGTGAATTCAGCATACCTTTAACGTTTTCCATGACGAAGACCGCGGGTTCGAATCTCTCGATGATTCGAAGGTACTCCGTATAGAGAAAATGCCGCTTGTCCTTCTCAAACTTCGCTACATCCTTTCCGCGCATTCGTGCACGACCTGCCAGAGAGTAAGCCTGACAGGGCGGCCCCCCTATCAGGACCCAATCCGTATTCCCTTGTAAGGCGCCGACGATCCAAGCATCGACCTTTTCGTGTGGTGTCTTCCCAAGTTCAGCATGTTTGGCC
Source organism: Variovorax sp. Varisp36 (assembly GCF_047304235.1). Lineage (NCBI taxonomy): Bacteria > Pseudomonadati > Pseudomonadota > Betaproteobacteria > Burkholderiales > Comamonadaceae > Variovorax > Variovorax sp. Varisp36. Next base: position 73,856 of record NZ_JBGLYU010000030.1, on the reverse strand, counting down.
TCACTCATGGCCTGAAGTGCAGCCATCTTGACGTCAGGGTGCTCAAGGAATGTCTGACGTTCCATCTTTCCTTGGACGTAGTCGTAATAGACGTCCGGCACCCGTCCCTTTGGGAAATGCCGAAAGAGCGCACGGAGCGACAGGGTCCGATGTGCCACCGGATCCTTTTCGATAGAGACCTTGACGTGAAAGCGTCTAGCTCCCGACTCTTCCACGATAGAAGAGAAGCCTTCGCACAATCCTCCGGGGCCAGCGAAGAGGTCGATCACCGGAATTTCTTTGTGCCACATCATGCTTTGTTTATACCAAGCGGCCGATGGGCTAGCCCGCACATGTCGCCTCAAGCCTCGCTCTGCCCAAGAAGTTCGGAACCTGCGATGCTAGCTTAAGCGTCGCGTTGACGTGCTGGGACAAGTGCGCCCGAAGGTAGACGTCAGCACGTGGTGACCAGCGCCCACCGACGGCATCGCCAAGCCTTTGGTGTCGACCAAGCGTCGGCGCCAGACCGCCCCATCGGGATACCGGGCCGCGGTCAATGCCTGAGAGCATCGGCCATCGAGCGGGCGCTGTGACCCGACAGCGCCCCGAGTCCGTTGCACGCGAAAATCAAAGATGGAAAGCGACTCGCAGCGGGTCCGTGCAAATTGACACGCACATCTGACGCCTCGAATTTTGCAGGCACTTGTGCCGATATCTTGCGACACAGAAAACGCAAGCTTTCCCATTTCATTGGGTTTTGGCCAACTGTTCGATCCCTCCAGGGTATGTTAGCCGGGGATTCGCTAGACACTGTCTGGCGAATTGGCCAAGCAAGAGACAATGAACGCATCTGCGGCCAGTTTTACGGCTGACCGTCGACAAAATCGCCCCATCGGATCGTACGAAAGCCACTCGATGAGTTGCCGGCCAGGGCGCGCTTGCGATCTGCCTTTCTGCTCGCCCGGAACACGACATACCGCTCGGCAAGATTGCAGCGCTTGCCTTTGAAGAAAGGGATGGCTTCACTGATGACCTCATCCCTCCTCAAGATCCTGCAGGGGTATACCTCTGCAATGCGTCGACGCTGCTTTCAGCACTAGGTGTCAAGATGGGTATGAAGATGACAGGGCACCGGCAGCAGAGCCCGTCTCCGCTGCGCCCAATTCGCCCCCCTTGCTGAACGCTGTGCAAGCAGGCACCGCGAACGCTTTGTCCGCAGCTAGTTCGTCAAGCAGATCCGCCCACAGTTGGATCATCTTGCGTCGCTGACTCAGGAAAGTGGCGCGGTCATAGGCGCTACCCAGTTCCTCATCGGAGCCATGCGCCAGATGCCGCTCGATCACCTCACGGTCCGATCCCAACAGCTCGCGAATCAGGGTCCGGGCCGTGGCGCGGAACCCGTGGCCTGTGATCTGCTCCTTCGTGTCATAGCCCAACGTGCGCAGCGCGCTGTTGATGGTGTTGTCGCTCATGTAGCGCGTCTTCTCGGAACGCTTCGCCATGCTGCGGAAGATCGGCCCACTCGGACCGGTCAGCGGATGGATGTCACGCAGGATCTCGACCGCCTGCGTCGGCAGCGGTACCAGATGAGCCGGCGTGCGTACATCGCGCTTCTTCCACTCTCGCAGCTTCATCTTCTCGGGCGGGCAACGCCACAGCGCCTGATCGAGATCCACATCTTCCCAGTGCGCCAACCGGAGTTGACCCGGCCGCTGGAACAGCAAGGGCGAGAGTTGCAGGGCCGCGCGTGTGATGACGTTGCCGTTGTAGGCACGTATGTCCCGAAGCAACTGGCCGAGCTTCTGCGGGTCCGTGATGGCTGCATAGTGGCGCGTGCGAGGTGGCGGCAGGCCAGCCGTGCGGCTGTTCACGAAGTTCCTGGCCGGATCCAGCGCGCCCACATCGACGGCGTACTGGAACACATGCTGCACCGCTTCGCGCACGCGCTGCGCCGTCTCCAGATTGCCGCGCTCCTTGATGCGGTGAAGGCATCGGACCACCTCGGTCGGCAAGATGGCCTCCATGGCCAGCGCACCGATCCACGGAAAGATGTGCAGCTCCAGGTGACGCATCACCTTCTCGGCGTAGCCGGCGGACCATTCGCGATCCTTCCGCGCCTGCGCATGCCATGCACGGGCGGTCCGTTCAAAGGTATTGAGGCGCGCAACGCGATCGCGTTCTTCCTCCACCCGCCGTGCCTCGCGGGGATCGACACCCTCGGCGCGCTTCTCGGCTTCGGCACGCGCCTTCCTGCGCGCAGCCGCAAGCGTCACGACCGGGTAGTGCCCGATGCTGAGCTTGGCCTCCTTGCCATGCCGCTTGTAGCGATAAACCCACGCCTTGCCGGTCGGGCGCACGCGAAGGTAGAGACCGTCGCCGTCCGCCAGCAAATATTCCTTGTCCCGCGGCGCTGCCGCCTTGATCTGAAGCTCGTTGAGTTGCCCCATGGTGTACCCAAAATCGACTGCGATTGAAAAGCAGTCTGGGGTACACCGTGGGGTACGCGCAAGAACGGGACTTTGTGAGGTTCGGTGATGCCGCTTGAGCCGCCTTTTTGAGGCTAAGTCCTTGATGTACAAGGGCTTTTTAGCTGTCTTGGGATCTACCGAGAAAGAAAAATGGTGGCCTGGGGCGGAATCGAACCACCGACACGCGGATTTTCAATCCGCTGCTCTACCAACTGAGCTACCGGGCCATTGCATTTGAGTGCAGCCCTAAATTATACAGCGCTTCTGCGCCCTCTTGAAAGATCCACACCAAGTTGTTTGAGCTTTCGATAGAGATGGGTGCGTTCGAGGCCGGTTTTCTCCGCGACGCGGGTCATCGAACCATTCTCCATCGCGAGGTGGAACTCGAAGTACGCCTTCTCGAAACCGTCGCGCGCGTCGCGCAGCGGGCGGTCGAGGTCGAAGCTCTGCGTCGACTGCGGGCCGGCGTCGGCCACCGGCACGGAAGCCAGCGAGGCCATCAGCAGGCTGTCGCCCGTCGTCGTGATGGCGGCTGCCTGGCTGCCGGCGACGGGCGCGGGCACCACGCCTGCAGCGGCGCGGCGCGCGCTCTCGCGCGCCAGGCCCTGCTCCACCGCCTTGAGCAGCTTCTGCATGGTGATGGGCTTCTCGAGGAAGGCGAACGCGCCGATGCGCGTGGCGTCGACCGCGGTGTCGATGGTGGCGTGGCCGCTCATCATGATGACGGGCATGCTCAGCAGGCCGGCGGTGGACCACTCCTTGAGCAAGGTGACGCCGTCGGTGTCGGGCATCCAGATGTCGAGCAGAACGAGGTCGGGCCGCGCGCGCTGGCGCGCCGCGCGCGCCTCGGCGGCGTTTTCCGCGAGCTCCACGTTGTGGCCTTCGTCATTGAGAATTTCGAAGAGCAGGTCCCGGATGCCCAGCTCGTCATCGACCACGAGAATGTTTGCCATGAGTGCTGCTTGTTGTTTGCGCTGGTGTCTGCAATGTGTGTAGGGTCCGCGGGCCCATCCGTCGCCTGTGCGACGGATATTCGTGCGGCTCAGGCGGCGGAAGACTTTGAATCTTCGGTGTGAGCGGCCGCTGCCCGCGGCCCGCTTGCCAGCGCGAATGATAGCGAGACTTGCGCCCCTGCTACAGCCCCGTCGACGACACGGTTGGAAAGCTCGATGCGCGCGCCATGCTCGTCGGCGATTTTCTTGACGACCGCAAGGCCCAAACCGGTACCTTTTGTTTTCGTGGTGACGTAGGGTTCGAACGCGCGCTTCAGGATGTTCTCGGCAAAACCAGGGCCGCTGTCCTGCACGGTCAGGCGCACGCGCTGACCCGAATCTCCGAGCCGCGTGCGCACCACGACCTCGCCCGCCCTGCCGGTCCCGCTGGCGGCAGCCTCGGCGGCGTCCTGCGCGTTCTGCAACAGGTTGTGTATCACTTGGCGGATCTGCTGCGCATCGCCGCGAATGGGCGGGCAGCGCTCGTCGAGTTCGGAGCGCAGCGTGATCGGCAGGTTCTCCGCGCTGTAGAGCTGGAGCACGTCGGCCAGCAAGGCGTTGAGATCCACCGGCTTGAGGTCGGCGGCGGGCAGTCGCGCGTAGTCGCGGAATTCGTTCACCAGCCGCTTCATCGCATCGACCTGGTCGACGATGGTCTTCACCGACTTCACGAGCACGGCCTGTTCGGGCGGCTGGACCTTGCCCGACAGTTTCATCTCCAGCCGCTCGGCCGAGAGCTGGATCGGCGTGAGCGGGTTCTTGATTTCATGTGCCAGCCGGCGCGCGACCTCGCCCCAGGCCTGCGCGCGCTGGGCCGAGACGATCTCGGAGATGTCGTCGAACACCAGCAGCCGTGCGGCGCCGGGCAGTTCCGCGCCGCGCGCGACGATGTTGATGGCGCCGTCCTGCTGCGGCAGGTCGGTGCCGGAAGCGTGCAGTTCGAAGGCGTGTTGCCAGTGGTCGAGGCCGTGCTGCACGCGCTCGACGAGAAAGTCCTCGAATTGCTGCTGCACCTTGGCGCCGAAGTCGGCCAGGCCCGGCACGTCGACGAGTGCCCGGCCTTCGTAGGCCGCGAGCGGCGCGCGCAGCACACGGGTCGCGCCTGGGTTCGTCGAGAGCACGGTGCCCTTGGCGTCGAGCACGATCACGCCGGAGGTCAGGTTGTCGAGAATGGTCTGCAGGTTGGCGCGCGCGGCATCGAGCTCGCCCACGGTCTTCTCGACGGCGCCGCGGGCATCGGCCAGCTGCTGGGTCATGACGGCGAACGAGCGCGTGAGGCCGCCCAGTTCGTCCTTGCCCTGAAGCACCGCGGTGGGCCGCAGGTCGCCGGCGGCCACCTGGCGCACACCGTCGGCCAGCACGAGCAGCGGCCGCGCGAGCTGATTGCCGAACAGCACGGCCAGCAGCACCGCACCGAACACGGCGAGGAACAGGCTCAGCGTGAGCGTGCCGATATACATGCGGCGCAGGCCCTCGCGAGCGAGCGCCCGCTCCTGGTATTCGCGGTTGGCCTCCTGCACGGCCAGCGCGTTGGCGACCACGGCCGGCGGCAGCGGCCGCGTGACTTGCAGATACCGGGGCGCGGTGTCGAAGTCGAAGCCCGGCCTCTGCACCATGGCGAGCGCGCGCACGCTCGCCACCGGCGGGGTCGCGCCCGGTGGGGCGGTTTCGTCCAGACCCTCGACGTGCGCGACGGCGCGCTCCGGTCGGACCTGGCGGAACTGCTGGGGGGTCGGACGCTCGGGGCTGAGCTGGAAACGGGAGCTGCCGGCGCTGGCCACCAGTTGCCCGGAACCGGTCCAGAGGATCACGTCGGTGGCCTCGAGCTGGTCGCGGATGCGTTCGAGCACCAGGCCCGCGCTCGTGTCGGGCACCTGCGCCAGCTGTGCGCTGGCGCCGCGCGTCTTGGCGGCGAGATCGTCGGACAGCGAATCGAGCGTGGCGCGCCCGAGGTTCAGGCCGGCATCGAGCGCACCTTCGACCTTGACGTCGAACCAGCTCTCGATCGAGCGCGCAACGAACTGATAGGACACCACGTAGACCAGCGCCCCGGGCACCACGCCCACCAGCGCGAAGATGGCAGCCAGCTTGATGAGCAGCCGGCTGCCGAACTTGCCTTGCCGCAGCCGCCGCAGCAAACGGAAGGCGACCCAGCCGATCACCAGCACCAGCAGCACCGCCACCACGACGTTGATGCCGAACAGGCGCACGTAGTAGCGCTCGTACAGCGCGCGGTTGTTGGTGGCCTGCGCCAGCAGGAACATCAGCACCAGGCCGATGGCCGTGACCAGCGCGGCACCGACGCCAATGGCCCAGCGCGTGGCCCGCGCGCGGCGCGCGGCCGGCGTGGCCGCTGCGCCGCTGCGCCCGGAAATGCTCACTTCTGCTTCTCCATTGCGAGCCGGGCCGTGCGCTCGGTGGCGATGTTCCAGTCGGCCTGCCCGACCACGCCGATCTGGAACGGGCGCGGCAGCTGCGAGGTGTCGAGCCGGAAGCGGAAGGTGACCTGGTGCAGCGGATCGTCGCCGACCTCCGACACGTCGGCCAACCGCAGGCGGCCGACGCGCTTGATGGCGTCGAGCGCATCGGCCAGCGTGTCGAAGTTCTGGTTCAGCGAGATGCCCAGGCCGGCCGCGCCCGTCATCGGCGCTGCCGATACGTTGAGGCGCCAGCGGCGCGTGAGGGGCTGGTAGGCCAGCCGCATGTGGCGCGTGACCTGGGCGACCTTTCGGTCGGTCCAGTACCAGCGCTCCTGGTAGAGCTCGGCCTCGGCCACGAAATAGATGGCGATGCCCTTGTCGAGCACCTCCTCCACCAGCGAGGGCAGTTCGAACTGCACCGCAGCACTGAAATAAACGCCGTCGTCGGCCTGTTCGAGGCGCATCTGCGTGATCGACGCGCCGGTGCGGGCCTGGGCGGCCGCCGGAGCCGGCAGCCAGGCCATGCACATCGCCCAGGCCCAGAACAGGATGGGCAGCCAGACCGGCCAGCGCCGCTCAGTGCGGGCGCTTTTCAAGCAGGGCGTAGAAGAAACCGTCGTGGTCACCAGAGGGATTGTCCGGGACACCGCGGGCATTCGACCCGCTTTGGGGCAGCAAATGGCCTGGCGATGGCAGCAATCGGGCGTCGGTGTTGTGTACAAGAAACGCATCAATTTGTTGCGAACCCTCTTCGCGAAACACGGAGCAGGTGCAGTAAAGGAGCCGGCCGCCGCGCCGCACCAGCGGCCAGAGCGCGGCCAGCAACGCGGCCTGCTGGGCGGCGAGCTGGGCGGTGTCGCTCTCGCGGCGCAGCCAGCGAACGTCGGGATGGCGCCGCACGATGCCCGAGGCGGTGCATGGCGCATCGAGCAGGATGGCGTCGAAAGGCGTGCCGTCCCACCACTGCGCCGGACGCCCCGCGTCGGCCACGAGCACCTTGGCGCTCAGTCCGAGGCGGGCGAGGGTTTCGTCGATGCGGCGGCTGCGGGCGGCATCGACTTCGAGCGCGGTCACGTCGATGGCGCCGGGAGTCGCCATTTCGAGCAGGTGCGCGGTCTTGCCGCCGGGAGCCGCGCAGGCATCGAGCACCCGCAGCGGCACTGCGGCACCGGGCTTCGCCGGCAACAGGCCTTCGAGCAGCAGCGGCGCGGCCATCTGCGCAGCGGCATCCTGCACCGAGCAGGCACCGTCGGCAAAGCCGGGCAGTTGCTGCACGGGGCGTGCACGCGTCAGTTGCAGGCCGCTGGGACCCACGCGCGTCGCGCCGAGACCGGCGGCCTCCAGCTCCACAAGATAGGAAGCCGCGGTCGACTTCTGAACATTGACCCGCAGCGTCATCGGCGCCTGCGCGTTGTCTGCGCCCAGCACCCGTTGCCACTCGCGCGGATGGTCGCGCTTGAGGCGCTCGATCCACCAGCGAGGGTGGTTCCATTGCGCGACCGGCTCGGAGTCGGTGGCGGCCACCAATTCGTCGCGCTCGCGCAGGAAGCGCCGCAGGCAGGCGTTGATGAAGCTCGCCTGCGCCCGCGTCGCGGGGTTGCGCTTGGCGGCCTCGACGGCCTGGTCGACCAGCGTGAACGGTTCGTAGGGCGCGCGCTCGGCGTCCCAGGCCAGCGCCAGCGCGGTGCACAGCAATGCATCGGGCAGGGGCGGCGGCGTGCGCTTGGCCAGGTGGCGGCGCAGCGCTTCGGCGCGGCCGAGCCATCGCAGCACCTGGAAGCCGAGCGCCTGCACGCCGGGCCGCAACGCGGGCTCGACGGCTTCGAACGCGACGGAGCCCGAGGTGCCGGCGCGGATTGACGCCAGCGCCGCTGCGGTCAGTTGCAGCTGGCGCCAGAGCGGGGGCTGCAATGACGGCGTGCCGCTGCTGCTCGAGGAAGGATCGGAAGGTAGTTCTGACAAGTTGGGACGATGGTAACGGGCGCCCGAAAAGCCGGGCGCCACGCAATGGAAAGATGGAAAAGAATCGCGCCGGGTTTCGTTCAGAGCAGCGGCGCAGCCGGACGCAGACGCACGGCCCATGCCACCAGCAGTGCCGGGAATTGCGCGATCGCGGCGTTGTAGTGCCCCACTGCCTGATTGAACTGGCCCCGAGCGATCTCCGCCGCGGCCGAAGGCTCGGGCCACGCGATCGGCTCGCTGGCGCTGGGCGACATGGCCTCGGCCCCGGGCTGCAGTTGCGCCGGCCGCGACAGCGTGCCGTCGGCATCGAACACCGTCACTTCGTCCGGGTGCTGGCGGCGCCATGCATTGGCCCACACCTGGAGCGCAGTGGCCAGCGCGGCCATGCCGCCGCTGTCCAACGGGTGCAGCCGGGTCGCACCGAGCAAGGTCGCGAGCTGGGTCGTCGCGGCCTGCAATGGCGCGATGGACGACAGCGACTCCCCCGTTGGCGCTGCTTCTGGCGCTGGCGCGGCGGTGATGCTGGCCTGCACGAAATCCAGCTGCTTGCCCAGGGCCGCGTCGAGCAGGCCGTAGGCCTGCAGCACAGCCGCGCGCAAACGCACCAGCCGGTTGTAGGCACCGACAAACCAGAACAACAGGATCGCAATGACGATCCAGCTGGCCAGCGATTCGGGCAACACGCTCATCGACGACAACGCCTCATGGAAAACACAAAGAAAAACGCCCCCCAACCGGGGGCGGTCGGGGGGCGTGTGTACCGGTCATGGCCGGTGATGCTACCCAGTTATTCGGTCGCAGCGCCTTCGCTGGCGTCCGCCGTACTGGTCGTCGCATCGCTGTCGGCGGAGCCTGCCAGTTCGGCAGCTTCCGATTCGGCGATGGCGCGGCGCTCGGCTTCGTCCATGGCGTCCTTGACCTTGCGGGCCTGGTGGTACGCCATGCCGGTGCCTGCGGGAATCAGGCGGCCGACGATGACGTTTTCCTTCAGGCCGCGCAGCTCGTCGCGCTTGCCCATGATCGCGGCTTCGGTCAGCACGCGCGTCGTTTCCTGGAACGACGCGGCCGAGATGAACGAGTCGGTCGACAGCGATGCCTTCGTGATACCGAGCAGCAGGTTGGTGAACGTCGCGGGGATCTTGCCTTCGGCGCGCAGGGCGTCGTTGGTGTTGAGCATTTCGCTGCGTTCGACCTGTTCGCCGGAGATGTAGCCGGTCTCGCCGATGTTGTCGACCACGACGCGGCGCAGCATCTGGCGAACGATCACCTCGATGTGCTTGTCGTTGATCTTCACACCCTGCAAACGGTACACGTCCTGCACTTCGTCCACGATGTAGCGCGCGAGTTCTTCCGAACCCAGCAGGCGCAGGATGTCCTGCGGGTCCGCCGGGCCGTCGACCACGCTTTCGCCCTTGTTCACCACCTGGCCTTCGTGCACCAGGATGTTCTTTTCCTTCGGCACGAGGTCTTCCCAGACCGTGCCTTCCGGATCGGTGATCTGCAGGCGGATCTTGCCCTTGGTTTCCTTGCCGAACGACACGGTACCGGTCATTTCGGCCAGCATTCCCTTGTCCTTCGGCGAACGGGCTTCGAACAGCTCGGCGACGCGCGGCAGACCGCCGGTGATGTCGCGGGTCTTCTGGCCTTCGACCGGAATACGCGCCAGCACTTCGCCGGGGCCCACGTCCTGGCCGTCGCGGATCTGCACCAGCGCGCCGATCGGGAAGCCGATCGTCACCGAGTGATCGGTGCCGGGGATCTTCACTTCCTGGCCTTGCGCATCAATCAGCTTCACCTGCGGGCGAACGACCTTGGCAGCGCCACGGCGCTTCGGATCGATCACGACCAGGGTCGACAGACCGGTCACTTCGTCCACTTGCTTCGCAACCGTGAGGCCTTCCTCGACGTTTTCGAACTGCGTCTTGCCGGCGAATTCCGTGATGATCGGACGGGTCAGCGGGTCCCAGTTGGCGAGCACGTGGCCGGCCTTGATCTGCTGGTCGGCCTTGACCGTCAGCGTGGCGCCGTACGGCACCTTGTGACGTTCGCGCTCACGGCCGTGCTCGTCATGGATGACGATCTCGCCCGAACGCGAAATCACGACCAGCTCGCCCTTGCTGTTGGTCACGTAGCGCATCGTGGCATTGAAGCCGATCGAGCCGTTCGACTTGGCTTCCACGCTCGAAGCGATGGCAGCGCGCGAAGCGGCGCCACCGATGTGGAAGGTACGCATCGTCAGCTGCGTGCCGGGTTCGCCGATGGACTGGGCAGCGATCACACCGACGGCTTCGCCGATGTTGATCAGGCCGCCGCGGCCCAGGTCGCGTCCGTAGCAGGTCGCGCAGATGCCGAAGCGGGTTTCGCAGGTCAGCGCGGTGCGGACCTTGACTTCGTCTACGCCCTGGGCTTCCAGGACTTCGATGTTGTCTTCGTCGAACATCTCGCCGGCCTTGAGCAGCACCGAACGGTTTTCCGGGTGCAGCACGTCGTCCGCAGCCGAGCGGCCGAGGATACGGTCGCGCAGCGATTCGATCACTTCACCGCCTTCGACGATCGCGCGCATCAGGTAGCCGCCGTGCGTGCCGCAGTCCTGCTCGGTCACGACCAGATCCTGCGTCACGTCGACCAGACGACGGGTCAGGTAACCCGAGTTCGCCGTCTTCAGCGCCGTGTCGGCCAGACCCTTACGGGCACCGTGGGTGGAGATGAAGTACTCCAGCACGTTCAGGCCTTCGCGGAAGTTCGCGGTAATGGGCGTCTCGATGATCGAGCCGTCCGGCTTGGCCATCAGGCCCCGCATGCCGGCCACCTGGCGGATCTGCGCTGCGGAACCGCGGGCGCCGGAGTCGGCCATCATGTAGATGGAGTTGAACGACTCCTGCTCCACTTCCTTGCCGTGGCGGTCGATGACCTTCTGCTTGGACAGCTTGGCCATCATGACCTTCGACACTTCGTCGCCGGCCTTGCCCCAGATGTCCACCACCTTGTTGTAGCGCTCGCCGGAGGTCACGAGACCGGAGACGTACTGCTGTTCGATCTCCTTCACTTCCTTGGCCGAGCGTTCGATGATGCCGTGCTTTTCAGCGGGCACCAGCATGTCGTCGATCGCGATCGAGATGCCGGCCTTGGTCGCCAGGCGGAAGCCGTTCTGCAGCAGCTTGTCGGCGAACACGACGGTCTCTTTCAGGCCGCACTTGCGGAACGAGACGTTGATGAGCTTGGAGATTTCCTTCTTCTTCAGCGCCTTGTTGATGTTCGAGAACGGCAGGCCCTTCGGCAGGATCTCGGACAGCAGTGCGCGGCCCACGGTGGTGTCCACGAGCGAGGTCGACGGCGTGAAGACGCCGGTTTCCTTGTCCTTGGTGTACTCCGTGATGCGCACTGCCACCTTGGCGGTGAGTTCGACTTCGTTGGCGTCGAGCGCACGCTGCACTTCACCGATGTCGGAGAAGATCAGGCCCTCGCCCTTGCCGTTGATGCGGTCGCGGGTCGTGTAGTACAGACCCAGCACCACGTCCTGCGAAGGAACGATCGACGGTTCGCCCGAAGCCGGGAACAGCACGTTGTTGGAGGCCAGCATCAGCGTGCGGGCTTCCATTTGCGCTTCCACCGACAGCGGCACGTGAACGGCCATCTGGTCGCCGTCGAAGTCAGCGTTGAATGCCGCGCAGACGAGCGGGTGCAGCTGGATGGCCTTGCCTTCGATCAGGATCGGTTCGAAGGCCTGGATGCCCAGACGGTGCAGCGTAGGAGCGCGGTTCAGCATGACCGGGTGCTCCTTGATGACCTCTTCCAGGATGTCCCAGACCACCGGCGTGCCCGATTCGACTTCCTTCTTGGCAGCCTTGATCGTCGTCGCGATGCCCATGGCCTCGAGGCGCGAGAAGATGAAGGGCTTGAACAGCTCGAGCGCCATCAGCTTCGGCAGGCCGCACTGGTGCAGCTTGAGCGTCGGGCCCACCACGATGACCGAACGGCCCGAGTAGTCGACGCGCTTGCCCAGCAGATTCTGGCGGAAGCGGCCGCTCTTGCCCTTGATCATGTCGGCCAGCGACTTCAGCGCGCGCTTGTTGGCGCCCGTCATGGCCTTGCCGCGGCGGCCGTTGTCGAGCAGCGAGTCGACAGCTTCCTGCAGCATCCGCTTTTCGTTGCGCGCGATGATTTCCGGAGCCTTCAGCTCCAGCAGGCGGCGCAGGCGCGAATTGCGGTTGATGACGCGGCGGTACAGGTCGTTCAGGTCGGAGGTCGCGAAGCGGCCGCCGTCCAGCGGCACCAGCGGACGCAGGTCCGGCGGCAGCACGGGCAGCACGTCGAGCACCATCCACTCGGGCTTGATGCCCGACTTGCGGAAGGCTTCCAGCACCTTCAGGCGCTTGGAGTTCTTCTTGACCTTGACTTCGGAGCCGGTCAGGTCGCCGCGCAGGCGTTCGATCTCGCTGTCGAGTTCGATGCCCTCGAGCAGGTCCTTGATGCCTTCGGCGCCCATCTTGGCGACGAACTCGTCGCCGTATTCCTTGCGCTTCGCGTCGTAGTCGTCCTCGGACATGATGCCGAACTTCTTCAGCGGGGTCATGCCGGGGTCGGTGATCACGTAGGCTTCGAAGTACAGCACGCGTTCGATGTCGCGCAGCGTCATGTCGAGCACGAGGCCCAGGCGCGACGGCAGCGACTTCAGGAACCAGATGTGGGCACAGGGCGCGGCCAGGTCGATGTGACCCATGCGCTCGCGGCGCACCTTGGTCTGCGTGACTTCGACGCCGCACTTCTCGCAGATCACGCCGCGGTGCTTCAGGCGCTTGTACTTGCCGCACAGGCACTCGTAGTCCTTGATGGGGCCGAAGATCTTGGCGCAGAACAGGCCGTCGCGCTCGGGCTTGAACGTGCGGTAGTTGATCGTCTCGGGCTTCTTCACCTCGCCGAAAGACCACGAGCGGATCTTCTCGGGCGAAGCCATGCCGATCTTGATGGCATCGAAATGCTCATCGGGCGTGAATTGCTTGAACAGGTCGAGTAGCGATTTCATAAGACTCTTTCCCTTTTCAAATTAGGAACGCTCGAGCTCGATGTCGAGCCCCAGCGAACGGATTTCCTTGACCAGCACGTTGAACGATTCCGGCATGCCGGCTTCGATCGAGTGCTCGCCCTTGACGATGCTTTCGTACACCTTGGTACGGCCTTGCACGTCGTCGGACTTCACGGTCAGCATTTCCTGCAGGACGTAGGCGGCGCCGTAAGCTTCCAGCGCCCACACTTCCATTTCCCCGAAACGCTGGCCGCCGAACTGCGCCTTGCCGCCCAGCGGTTGCTGCGTGACGAGCGAGTACGGGCCGGTCGAACGGGCGTGCATCTTGTCGTCCACCAGGTGGTGCAGCTTCAGGAAGTGCATGTAGCCGACGGTGACGGGGCGTTCGAACTGGTCGCCGGTGCGGCCGTCGAACAGGTACGCCTGCGTGCGCGTATCGGTCAGGCCCTTGAGCTTGGCGATGTCGTCCGGGTAGGCGAGCTTCAGCATGCCGCGGATTTCTTCTTCCGAAGCACCGTCGAACACAGGCGTCGCGAAGGTCGCGCCGTTCTGCAGGTTCGCTGCCATTTCGAGCAGTTCGGTGTCGTTCAGCGAGCTGATGTTTTCCTGGCGGCCCGAGCCGTTGTACAGCTGCTCCATGAACTTGCGCAGCTCGGCCACCTTGGCCTCCTGCTGCAGCAGGTCACCGATGCGCTGGCCAATGCCCTTGCCGGCCCAGCCCAGGTGCACTTCCAACACCTGGCCCACGTTCATCCGCGAAGGCACGCCCAGCGGGTTCAGGCAGATGTCGCACGGCGTGCCGTCGGCCATGTGGGGCATGTCTTCGACCGGAACGATCTTCGACACCACACCCTTGTTGCCGTGGCGGCCGGCCATCTTGTCGCCGGGTTGCAGGCGGCGCTTGACGGCCAGGTAGACCTTGACCATCTTGAGCACGCCCGCGGGCAGCTCGTCGCCCTGCGTGAGCTTCTTGCGCTTTTCCTCGAACGCGAGGTCGAAGCTGTGGCGCGTCTGCTCCAGCGAGTTCTTGATCGACTCGAGCTGCGTGGCCACTTCGTCTTCCGCCGGGCGGATGTCGAACCAGTGGAACTTCTCGACCGACGACAGGTAGGCCTTGTCGAGCTTGGTGCCCTTGGCCAGCTTGTTCGGGCCGCCGTTGGCGACCTTGCCGGTCAGCAGCTTCTCGATACGGTCGAACGCGTCGGCTTCGACGATGCGAAGCTGGTCGTTCAGGTCGAGGCGGAAGCGCTTGAGCTCGTCGTCGATGATCTGCTGGGCGCGCTTGTCGCGCGTGATGCCTTCGCGGGTGAAGACCTGCACATCGATCACGGTGCCTTGCGAGCCCTGGTCCACACGCAGCGAGGTGTCCTTCACGTCGGAAGCCTTCTCGCCGAAGATGGCGCGCAGCAGCTTCTCTTCAGGCGTCAGCGTGGTCTCGCCCTTCGGCGTGACCTTGCCCACCAGCGTGTCGCCCGGCTGCACTTCGGCACCGACATAGATGATGCCGGATTCGTCGAGGCGGTTGAGCTGCTGCTCGGCCAGGTTCGGGATGTCGCGCGTGATTTCTTCAGCGCCCAGCTTCGTGTCGCGAGCCATCACCACCAGTTCCTCGATGTGGATCGAGGTATAGCGGTCTTCGGCAACGACGCGTTCCGAGATCAGGATCGAGTCTTCGAAGTTGTAGCCGTTCCAGGGCATGAACGCGATCAGCATGTTCTGGCCCAGGGCCAGTTCGCCGAGGTCGGTCGATGCGCCGTCGGCCACCACGTCGCCCTTGGCGATCTTGTCGCCGCGCTTGACGATCGGACGCTGATGAATGTTGGTGTTCTGGTTCGAACGCTGATACTTGATCAGGTTGTAGATGTCCACACCGACTTCACCGGCAGCCGCTTCGGCGTCGTTCACGCGCACCACGACACGGGTCGCATCGACGTAGTCGACGATACCGCCACGGGTGGCCGTGACCACGGTGCCCGAGTCGACCGCGGAGACGCGCTCGATACCGGTACCGACCATCGGCTTCTCGGGACGCAGCACGGGCACGGCCTGACGCTGCATGTTGGCGCCCATCAACGCGCGGTTCGCGTCGTCGTGCTCCAGGAACGGCACGAGCGAGGCAGCCACCGACACGATCTGCGCGGGCGACACGTCCATGTACTGGATGCGCTCGGCACCGACCAGGATCGATTCGCCGGCTTCACGCGCAGAGACCAGGTCGCCGGTCAGCACGCCGTCCTTGTCCAGGGCCGCATTGGCCTGGGCGATGACGTACTTGCCTTCCTCGATGGCCGACAGGTAGTCGATCTCGTGGGTGACCTTGCTGTCCACCACGCGGCGATACGGCGTCTCGATGAAGCCGTATTCGTTCAGGCGGGCGTACAGGGCCAGCGAGTTGATCAGGCCGATGTTCGGGCCTTCGGGCGTTTCGATCGGGCACACGCGGCCGTAGTGCGTGACGTGCACGTCGCGCACTTCGAAGCCCGCACGTTCACGCGTCAGACCACCCGGGCCAAGGGCCGACACGCGGCGCTTGTGGGTGATCTCGGACAGCGGGTTCGTCTGGTCCATGAATTGCGACAGCTGCGAGGCGCCGAAGAATTCCTTCAGCGCGGCCGAGATCGGCTTGCTGTTGATCAGGTCGTGCGGCATCAGCGGCTCTTGTTCCGCTTGACCCAGACGTTCCTTCACGGCCTTCTCGATACGTGCCAGGCCGGTGCGGTACTGGTTCTCGGCCAGTTCGCCGACGCAACGCACGCGGCGGTTGCCCAGGTGGTCGATGTCGTCGACTTCGCCGTTGCCGTTGCGCAGGTCGACGAGGATCTTGACCACGGCCAGGATGTCCTCGTTGGTCAGCACCATCGGGCCGGTCGACTCGTCGCGGCCGACCTTGGCGTTGAACTTCATGCGGCCGACGCGCGACAGGTCGTACGTGTCCGGGTTGTAGAACAGGCGCTGGAACAGCGCTTGCACGGCGTCTTCCGTCGGCGGCTCGCCGGGGCGCATCATGCGGTAGATGGCCACGCGGGCTGCGAATTCGTCCACCGTTTCGTCGATGCGCAGGGTTTGCGAGATGTACGCGCCCTGGTCGAGTTCGTTCGTGTAGATGACCTGGATGTCCTGCACGCCGGCGGTGCGCAGCTTCTTCAGCAGCGCTTCGGTCAGTTCGTCGTTGGCCTTGGCCAGGATTTCGCCGGAGTCGGCGTCGACGATGTTGCGGGCGATCACGCGGCCGACCAGGAAGTCTTCCGGCACGCTGATGTGCGTGGTGCCGCCCTGCTCGAGCTCACGCGTGTGGCGCGCGGTGACGCGCTTGTCCTTGGCGACCACGACCTTGCCCGACTTGTCGGTGATGTCGAAGCGCGCGACTTCGCCGCGCAGGCGCTCGGAGACGAACTCCATCTGCGCACCGCTGTCCATCAGGCGGAAGTTGTCGTTCACGAAGAAGTTCGCGAGGATCGATTCCGGGTTCAGGCCGATGGCCTTCAGCAGGATCGTGACCGGCATCTTGCGGCGACGGTCCACACGGAAGTACAGCATGTCCTTCGGGTCGAACTCGAAGTCGAGCCACGAACCGCGGTAAGGAATCACGCGGGCCGAGAACAGCAGCTTGCCCGAGCTGTGGGTCTTGCCCTTGTCGTGTTCGAAGAACACGCCCGGCGAACGGTGCAGCTGCGAGACGATCACGCGCTCGGTGCCGTTGATGATGAACGAACCCTTGTCGGTCATGAGCGGAACTTCGCCCATGTAGACCTCTTGCTCCTTCACTTCCTTGACCACCTTCGACTGCGAGGTCGACGACTCGCGGTCATAGATGATGAGCTGGACCTTGGCGCGCACGGCCGAGGCGAAGGTCAGACCACGGGTCTGGCATTCACGCACGTCGAACGCCGGCTTCGCCAGGTTGTACTCGAGGAACTTCATCTCGACGAAACCGTTGTGCGAGACGATCGGGAAGGCGGCGTCGAACGCGGCCTGCAGGCCTTCGACGGTGCGTTGTTTGGGGGGAATGCCGGCTTGCAGGAACGCGGTGTACGCGTCTTTCTGCATCTGCAGCAGGTAGGGGATTTCGACGACGCTGTCGCGATTGCCGAAACTTTTTCGGATGCGCTTGCGTTCGGTGTAACTGTACGCGGACGATTGGGCCATGAGAGCTCCGGTGCTTGAGATCTTCAGCGACTTGTCAGCAGTGCCGAGGCACCACTGCTTGGCGGCTGGCCACTACCAGCCGTTGGCGGACAGCGATGCGTTGCACATCGCCCGAACCAAGGGATCTTCTGCAGTCGGGGTCAGAAGACACTCGAAAATCCGCTTGATTTTGACTTTCCCTTCGACCTGAAGATCTCCGGGGAAGCCGGCAATCAAGCCGACTTTCGGGTGCGCTCTGAAAGCGGCAAAGGCTGGAGGGCCTTTTCAAGCACCTCCAGCCCTCTAGGGGGTCTGAATTACTTCAGTTCCACCTTGGCGCCGGCTTCTTCCAGCTTCTTCTTGGCAGCGTCAGCGTCAGCCTTCGACAGGCCTTCCTTGACAGCCTTGGGAGCGGCTTCCACCAGGTCCTTGGCTTCCTTGAGGCCCAGGCCGGTGATTTCGCGCACGGCCTTGATGACCGACACCTTGTTCGCGCCGACATCGGCCAGCACGACATTGAATTCGGTCTTCTCTTCGACCACAGCGGCGGCAGCGCCACCACCGGCGGCCGGAGCCGACATTGCAGCGGCGCTCACGCCGAACTTCTCTTCGATGGCTTTCACCAGGTCGTTGAGCTCCAGGACCGTCATCGCGTCGAGTGCGGTCAGAAATGCGTCTTTATCGAATGCCATTTTTGTTTCCTAACAATTGGGTTGAATGTTTCAAACGCGAGGCTCAAGCGGCCTGCGCTTCTGCCGGTGCATCGGCAACGGGTGCAGCTTCGCCACCACCGCGCTTCTCGGCCAGCGCCGCGAGCACGCGGGCGGTACGAGAGATCGGGGATTGCATCAAGCCCAGCAATTGCGCCAGCAGCACTTCCTTCGAAGGGATGTTGGCCAGTTGCTTCACGCCGTTCACGTCCAGGGCCTTGCCGCCAAACGCGCCACCGCGAATCACCAACTTGTCGTTGGTCTTCGCGAAGTCGGCCACCACCTTGGCGGCAGCCACTGCGTCTTCGGAAAAGCCGTAGATCAGCGGACCGGTCATCTGGTCGCCAACAATCTCAAACGCGCTACCGGCGACAGCACGGCGTGCCAGGGTGTTCTTCAGAACACTCAGGGTCACACCCTTGCTGCGCGCTTCGATGCGCAGTTTGGTCATATCGGCCACCGTGATGCCACGGTATTCCGCCATCACGAGCGTTTGAGCTTTTGCGGCGAGGCTGGTCACATCACTGATGACCGCTTCTTTCTCACTGCGATTCAGACTCAAGGTCTACTCCTTTTAATGCGATCTTCGGCCAGGGCCTGGGATCGCGCTTCATGCAGCGACCAACAACTGTTTCGGAACAAAAATCAAATTCCTTGCAGCGGGATCGCCATCTGCGCTGGATACCGGAAGGATCGATCCGGCGATTAAGTGCAGCGCCCTGCACACCAGCGGTCTTGGATGGCCCGCAGCAACCTGAGCTGCCGCGACCCACCACATTCGCCCCGCCCCTTCACGTTAGATCAGGGGCAAGGCAAATCTCTTTAGCTCGCCGAGATGGTTTGCGTGTCCACGCGGACACCCAGACCCATGGTCGACGACACAGCCACCTTGCGCAGGTACACGCCCTTGCTGGTCGCGGGCTTTGCCTTGACCAGAGCGTCGATCAGCGCGGCGAGGTTGCCCTGCAGCTTGTCGTTGTCGAACGAGCGGCGGCCGATCGTGCCGTGCACGATGCCGGCCTTGTCGACGCGGAACTGGACCTGGCCAGCCTTGGCGTTCTTCACGGCCGTGGCGACGTCCGGGGTCACGGTGCCAACCTTGGGATTGGGCATCAGGCCGCGCGGACCGAGGATCTGGCCGAGCGTACCGACGACACGCATGGCGTCCGGTGCGGCGATCACGACGTCGAAAGGCATGTCGCCAGCCTTGACCATGGCAGCCAGGTCGTCCATGCCGACGATGTCGGCGCCGGCGGCCTTGGCTTCTTCAGCCTTGGCGCCTTGGGCGAACACGGCGACGCGCTTGGTCTTGCCGGTGCCGTTGGGCAGCACGACGGCGCCACGCACGACCTGGTCCGACTTCTTCGCGTCGATGCCGAGCTGCACAGCCACGTCGATCGATTCGTCGAACTTGGCGGTGGCGGCGTCCTTGACGATGACGATCGCGTCAGCCAGCGGGTACAGCTTGTTGCTGTCGACCTTGCCTGCGAGCGACTTCTGCTTCTTGGTGATCTTGGACATTTACACGCCCTCCACATTCACGCCCATCGAGCGGGCCGAGCCGGCGATGGTGCGAACTGCTGCGTCGAGGTCGGCGGCAGTCAGGTCCTTCATCTTGGCCTTGGCAATTTCTTCGAGCTGTGCGCGAGTGATCTTGCCGACCTTGTCGGTGTGCGGACGGGCCGAGCCCTTTTCCAGCTTGATGGCCTTCTTGATCAAGGTGATCGCCGGAGGCGTCTTGATGATGAAGGTGAAGCTCTTGTCAGCGAAGGCGGTGATGACCACCGGCAGCGGCAGACCCGGCTCGACGCCTTGGGTTTGCGCATTGAACGCCTTGCAGAACTCCATGATGTTCAGACCGCGCTGACCGAGTGCGGGACCGATCGGCGGGGACGGGTTGGCCTTACCAGCTGGCACTTGCAGCTTGATGAAGCCGACGATTTTTTTCGCCATGCTTTTTGCTCCTTGCGGGTGATATCGCCTTGGCTTGCGGCCAGGGCTCCCCGGGGTTGAACGACTCTTCGATCAAGGCCGCGCGCCGAGTCGGACAACGCGCAGCCGGGAATGCTTCAGGCCTTGCGGCCTGTGACTCAGGTCTTTTCGACCTGGCTGAATTCGAGCTCCACAGGCGTCGCGCGGCCGAAAATCATGACCGACACGCTGACCTTGCTCTTCTCGTAGTTGACTTCTTCGACCGTGCCGTTGAAGTCGGTGAACGGGCCTTCCTTGACGCGCACGAATTCGCCGACGGTGAACTCGACCTTGTGGCGCGGCTTCTCGGTGCCCTGCTGCATCTGGCTGACGATGTCCTCGACCTCTTTCTGCGAGATCGGGGCCGGACGGTTCTTGGCGCCACCCACGAAACCCGTCACCTTGTTGGTGTGCTTCACCAGGTGCCAGCTCTCGTCGTCCATGATCATTTCGACCAGGACGTAGCCAGGAAAGAAGCGGCGCTCGGTGGTGCGCTTCTGGCCGTTCTTGATCTCGACCACTTCCTCGGTCGGAACCAGGATGCGGCCGAACTTGTCCTGCATGCCGGCGCGGTTGATGCGCTCGGTGATGTTGCGCTCGACGGCCTTTTCCATGCCCGAATAGGCATGCACCACATACCAACGCAGATCGGGGTTGGCGGCGGGAGCCAGAATCGGAGTGTTTTCCTCTTCAGGCGTGGTTTCAACTACGTCGTCGGTCATTGCTTACTTTCTCCAGCCCAGAATGAGGTCGAAAAACACCCATTCGAGCGTCTTGTCGGTGAGCCAGAGGAAGACGGACATGATCGCCACAAAGGCGAACACATAAGCCGTCATCTGCATTGCTTCCTTGCGGGTCGGCCACACGACCTTCTTGACCTCGCGCCACGAGTCGCGGCCAAAAGCCCACAACTGACGGCCATTCTCCGAACTGCCAAAGGCACCCACCGCAGCGGCCAGGCCGACCAGCAGCGCAGCCCATTGCACCAGCGAGCCCTGACGCGACAGCAGATAGAACGCCACGATGGCGCCCACTGCCAGCACAACAGCCGCGGCCAACTTGGCCTTGTCTGCGCCGGTGCTCACGGTTTCGATTTGAGAAGTGGCCATGGTTGGCTGATTTCCTGCGCCTTTCGGCCTTCTATTCAATGCGCCTCTTGAGACGCCGAAGCCCATCGGGTCACGATGGGCTTTTTCGGGGCGCCACCTAGGTGGCAGGGGCAGTAGGAATCGAACCTACAACCTTCGGTTTTGGAGACCGACGCTCTGCCAATTGAGCTATACCCCTCCGGTACTCTTTTCGCTCGACTTAGATGTCGAGGATTTTCGCCACGACGCCCGAACCCACGGTGCGGCCGCCTTCGCGGATGGCGAAGCGCAGGCCTTCTTCCATCGCGATCGGGTTGATCAGCTTCACGGTGATGCTGACGTTGTCGCCAGGCATGACCATTTCCTTGTCCTTGGGCAGCTCGATCGCGCCGGTCACGTCCGTCGTGCGGAAGTAGAACTGCGGACGGTAGTTGTTGAAGAACGGCGTGTGACGGCCGCCCTCGTCCTTCGACAGGACATACACCTCGGCGGTGAAGTGCACGTGCGGCTTGATCGAGCCGGGCTTGCACAGCACTTGGCCGCGCTCGACTTCTTCGCGCTTCGTGCCGCGCAGCAGCACGCCGACGTTGTCGCCAGCCTGGCCCTGGTCCAGCAGCTTGCGGAACATTTCCACGCCGGTGCAGGTGGTCTTGACGGTCGGGCGGATGCCGACGATTTCGATTTCCTCGCCGACCTTGATCACGCCGCGCTCGACAGCGCCGGTCACGACGGTGCCGCGACCCGAGATCGAGAACACGTCTTCCACGGGCATCAGGAAGGTGCCGTCCACGGCGCGCTCGGGCGTCGGGATGTAGGTGTCGAGGGCTTCGGCCAGCTTCATGATGGCGCCTTCGCCCAGCTCGCCCTTGTCGCCTTCGAGGGCGAGCTTGGCCGAGCCGTGGATGATGGGGGTGTCATCGCCGGGGAATTCGTACTTGTCGAGGAGTTCGCGGACTTCCATTTCGACCAGCTCGAGCAGTTCCTTGTCGTCGACCATGTCGCACTTGTTCAGGAACACGATGATGTAGCCCACACCCACCTGGCGCGCCAGCAGGATGTGCTCACGGGTCTGGGGCATCGGGCCGTCAGCGGCCGAGCACACCAGGATGGCGCCGTCCATCTGGGCGGCGCCGGTGATCATGTTCTTCACGTAGTCGGCGTGGCCGGGGCAGTCGACGTGTGCGTAGTGGCGGTTGGCCGTTTCGTACTCGACGTGCGCGGTGTTGATCGTGATGCCGCGGGCCTTTTCTTCGGGCGCAGCATCGATCTGGTCGTAGGCCTTGGCTTCGCCGCCGAACTTGGCCGACAGCACCGTGGCGATCGCCGCCGTCAGCGTGGTCTTGCCGTGGTCGACGTGACCGATCGTGCCCACGTTCACGTGCGGCTTGGTGCGGGTGAATTTACCTTTTGCCATTTTTCGACTCCGAAAAAAACGTTTCCAACGTATGCAGATGGGTTGCAAAGCTGCCGTTGCAACCCCCAAAAACTGGTGCCCTTTGCGGGAATCGGACCCGCGACCTCTCCCTTACCAAGGGAGTGCTCTACCACTGAGCCAAAAGGGCTTTGTCTAACCAAATCGCATTCCTGCGCCGAACCGGATCTCTGGAGCGGGAGACGGGAATCGAACCCGCGTCATCAGCTTGGAAGGCTGGGGTTCTACCATTGAACTACTCCCGCATCAGGGGCACTTCAAGGCACCCAAAGCGCTAGATCCAATCGCTCCTAGAAACCAAATTCATCGCTGGTGGAGAGGGCTGGATTCGAACCAGCGTACTCGTAAGAGGGCAGATTTACAGTCTGCTGCCATTAACCACTCGGCCACCTCTCCGGCGAACCTCGAAATATAGCACGGTTTTGTGACTACCCAGAAATCCCAGCATCAAGAAGATGCGGAAGAACTGCCCGAGGCGTGAGCCCACGATTATCTCCGAAGTTCAGCCCTCCGGCCGCTGCGCCTCCCGCCATGCGCGCGCTTCGCCGAAATGACCGCAGCCGATGAACGGCACGGGCGGGCGCAGCGCCGAAAGGGGCGACGGATGATTCGCCATCAGCACCTTATGGCGCCCAACATCGATCAACGCACGCTTACTCTGCGCGTGCGAGCCCCACAGCATAAAAACAACAGGTTTGGTGCCAGCCGAAACATGGCGGATGGCGGCATCCGTCAGCACTTCCCAGCCGCGGCCGGAATGGCTGGCGGGCTGCGCTTCTTCGACCGTCAGGCAGGTGTTGAGCAACAGCACGCCGTGCTTCGCCCACTTCACCAGGCTGCCGCCCGGGTTCGGAAACGGCGGCTGCGGCGCGCCGAGGTCGCGCTGAAGCTCCTTGAAGATGTTGCGCAGCGACGGCGGCAGCGCCACGCCGGGCGCCACGGAGAACGCCAGCCCCTCGGCCTGGCCGCGTCCGTGGTACGGGTCCTGGCCCAGGATCACCACGCGCACCTCGTCGGGCGGCGTGAGTTCCAGCGCCCGCAGCGGCTGCGGCGGAAAGATCACGGCGCCCGCATCGAGGCGTTCGCGCAGGAAACCCAGCAACTTCTGCCCGACGGCGCCACCGAAAAAGTCGTCGACCAGCGGCTGCCAGCCGGGCGCTACCGGCCAGTCGGCGGGATCGCTGCTCGACAGCTGATCGGGCCGATTCATTTGAACAACGCAGCCAGGGCCTCGCCGGGCTCCTTGGCGCGCATGAACGCCTCGCCGACCAGGAATGCATTGACGCCGGCCACGCGCAGCGTAGCCACGTCCGAGCGCGTGGCGATACCCGATTCGGTGACGGGCAGGCGGTCCGCCGGCAGCCTGGGCAGCAGATCGATGGTCGCCTGGATCGACACCTCGAAGTTGCGCAGGTTGCGGTTGTTGACGCCGATCAGCGCGGTCTTCAGCTTGAGCGCGCGGTCGAGTTCGGCGGCGTCGTGCACTTCCACCAGCACCGCCATGCCCAGCCCGCGCGCGATGGCTTCGTAGTCCTTCATCTGCGCGTCGTCGAGGCACGCGACGATCAGCAGGATCGCATCGGCACCCATTGCGCGCGATTCGTACACCTGGTACGCGTCGATGATGAAATCCTTGCGCAACACCGGCAGGTCGCACGAGGCGCGGGCTTGCTTGAGGTAGTCCACGCCGCCCTGGAAGAACTGCTTGTCGGTCAGCACCGAAAGGCAGGCCGCACTGATCTCTCCATCGCCTTCGGCGTAGCTCTGCGCAATGTCGGCGGGAATGAAGTCCTCGCGCAGCACGCCCTTGCTCGGGCTGGCCTTCTTGACTTCGGCGATCACGGCGGCATGGCCGGCGGCGATCTTGGCGCGCAGCGCGGCTTCGAAATCGCGCGTCAGCACGCGGCTCTCGGCGTCGAAGCGAACGGCCTCGAGCGGCGCGCGCTTCAGGGCCGCCGCCACTTCCTGGTGCTTGACGGCAACGATCTTGTCGAGGATGTCGGACATAGCTTTGGGTTCCGTTTTCTTGAGGCTCAGACGGCCGCAGAGGCCTTGACCAGTTCGGCCAGCTTGGCCTTCGCCGCGCCCGACGCGATGGCAGCGCGCGAGCGCTCCACGCCCGCCGCCACCGAATCGACCACGTTCGCCGCATACAGTGCGGCGCCAGCATTCAACAACACGATGTCGAGCGCGGGGCCGGCGTGATTGTCGAGCACGCCAAGCAGCATCGCCTTCGACTGTTCGGGCGTCTCCACGCGCAGTGCGCGGTTGCTCGACATCTGGAAGCCGAAGTCTTCCGGATGCAGTTCGTATTCGCGAATTTCGCCGTCCTTCAGTTCGCCCACCATGGTGGCCGCACCAAGCGAAATTTCGTCCATGCCGTCGCGGCCGTAGACCACCATCGCATGCTCGGCGCCGAGCCGCTGCAGCGCACGCACCTGGATGCCCACGAGGTCGGGGTGGAACACGCCCATCAGGATGTTCGGCGCACCGGCCGGATTCGTCAGTGGCCCGAGGATGTTGAAGATCGTCTTGATGCCGAGCTCCTTGCGCACCGGCGCGACGTTCTTCATCGCGGGATGGTGGTTCGGAGCGAACATGAAGCCGATGCCCACCTGCTCGATCGAGCGTGCGATCTGCTCGGGCTTCAGGTTGATGTCGACGCCCAGCGACTCCAGCACGTCGGCGCTGCCCGACTTGCTCGACACGCTGCGCCCGCCATGCTTGCTCACCTTGGCACCCGCCGCGGCCGCGACGAACATCGAGCAGGTCGAGATGTTGAAGGTGTGCGAACCGTCGCCGCCGGTACCGACGATGTCCACGAGGTGCGTCGTGTCCGTCACGGGCACCTTGGTCGACACCTCGCGCATCACCTGCGCGGCGGCGGTGATCTCGCCGATGGTTTCCTTCTTCACGCGCAGGCCGGTAATCAGCGCAGCCATCATCACGGGCGAGCACTCGCCGCTCATGATGAGGCGCACGATGTGCAGCATCTCGTCGTGGAAGACTTCGCGGTGTTCGATGGTGCGCTGCAGCGCTTCCTGGGGGGTGATCATGGAAAGTCTCCTGGAAAGTGCGTCAGGAACCGACGCGAACGGCGGGCGCGTCGGTGAACGCGAGCTTGAGGCCGAAGCCGATGAAAAGCACGCCGGCGGCGCGGTCGAGCCAGTGCATGCCTTTCTGCACGGCGCTGCGGTGCGCCATCCAGCTCGCGGCCATGGCCCATCCGACGTTGACGGGGATGGCGTTGAGATTGAACAGCACGCCCAGCAACACGAAGGCCAATGCCTTGCTGTCTGTGCCCGGCGCGATGAACTGCGGCACGAAGGCCAGGAAGAACAGCGCAACCTTCGGATTCAGCACGTTGGTCCAGAAGCCGCCAAGGAAGATCGCCTTGAGGCTGCGCGCCTCGCTCACGGCGGCCACGGCTTCCAGGTCGGCTGGTGGCTTCGCGCGCGACAGCAGCATGCGCACACCGAGGTACAGCAGGTACGCCGCGC
This sequence comes from Variovorax sp. Varisp36, assembly GCF_047304235.1. NCBI lineage: Bacteria > Pseudomonadati > Pseudomonadota > Betaproteobacteria > Burkholderiales > Comamonadaceae > Variovorax > Variovorax sp. Varisp36. The sequence goes on along the minus strand of NZ_JBGLYU010000030.1, from coordinate 48,186 downwards.
CGATGTACTTGAGCACGGTGAAGGCCGTGGCGGATGTCGCCATCAGCGTGCCGACGCCGACCGCTGCGGCGAAGATGTGAACGAAGCAGCCTGCCGTGATGCCAAGCCCCGCCATGACGCCGGCGCGCACGCCCGAGCGCAGCGAGTTGGTCACGACGTAAAGCACGTCGGGGCCCGGCGTCAGGTTCAGCAGCCAGCCGGCGGCGATGAAGGCGAGCAGATGGGGAAGATCAGGCATCGCGTTCTCGCAGCACTCAGGACTTGTTGAAGAAGGCGCGGATCGCGCCGATGGCCCGGTCGACGCCGGCGGCATCGACATCGAGGTGCGTCACGAAGCGCAGGCGGTAGAGCCCGGTTGCAAGGATGCCCTGCTGGTTGAGGCTCGCGAGCAGTTCCGAAGAACGCGCCTGCGCGGCGCCGGCAAGATCGACGAACACGATGTTCGTGTGCGGCGCCTCGACCTTCAGCCCTTCGATGCCTTCGAGCCCCTGCGCCAGGCGCTGCGCCAGTGCGTGGTCGTTGGAGAGACGGTCGACATGACGGTCGAGCGCATGCGAAGCCGCTGCCGCCAGAAGCCCCGCCTGCCGCATGCCGCCGCCCGCCATCTTGCGGATGCGGTGTGCCCGCGCGATGAACTCCCGCGAACCCACCAGGGCAGAACCGATGGGCGCGCCGAGCCCCTTGCTGAAGCACACCGACACGCTGTCGAAACATTGCGCGATGCGGCGGGCTTCCGCGCGGATGTCGCTTCGATTGTTCAATGCCGCCTGCGCGGTTGCCGCATTGAAGAGCCGCGCGCCGTCGAGGTGCCGCTGCAGCCCCCTGCTCCTCGCTAGATCAGTCGCCGCCTGAACGTACTCGAAAGGCAGCAGCTTGCCGCCCAGCGTGTTCTCCAGCGCCAGCAGCCGCGTGCGGGCGAAGTGCGCGTCGTCGGGCTTGATGGCCGCCTCGATCTGCGCGAGCGGCAGCGTGCCGTCGGGTGCATGGTCGAGCGGCTGCGGCTGCACGCTGCCGAACACCGCGGCGCCGCCGCCTTCCCAGCGGTAGCAGTGCGCCTGCTGGCCGACGATGTATTCGTCGCCGCGGCCGCAGTGCGACAGGATCGCACAGAGGTTGCTCTGCGTGCCCGTGGGCACGAACAGCGCCGCCTCGAAGCCCAGCATGGCCGCGATCTTTTCCTGCAACGCATTCACGCTCGGGTCGGTGCCGAAGACGTCGTCGCCGAGCGGCGCCGCCATCATGGCCTCGCGCATCGCCGGGGTGGGTTGCGTGACGGTGTCGCTGCGCAGGTCGACGAGGGAGGAGCGGTCTGTCATGGCGGGATCAATCGAGAAAGTTCTTGAGCATGGCGTGGCCGTGCTCGGTGAGGATCGATTCGGGATGGAACTGCACGCCCTCGATGCGCACATCATGCGCAAAGCCGGTGTGCCGCACGCCCATGATCTCGCCGTCGTCGGTCCATGCGGTGATGGCCAGCTCTTTCGGGCAGCTTTCGCGCTCGATGGAGAGCGAGTGGTAGCGGTTGACGGTGAACTTCGCGGGCAGCCCCGCGAACACGCCTTCCTGCGTGGTCGTGATCTCGCTGGTCTTGCCGTGCATCAGCTGCTGCGCGCGCACGATCCTGCCGCCGAAGGCCGCGCCGATCGCCTGGTGGCCCAGGCACACGCCGAGGATCGGCAGCTTGCCCGCGAACTGCTTGATGGCCGGCACCGAAACGCCCGCTTCCGCCGGCGAACAAGGCCCCGGCGACACCACGAGCCGCGTCACGCCCGAGGCGATCAGCTCGCCGATCTGCGCTACCGTGATCTCGTCGTTGCGATGCACCTGCACATCCGCGCCCAGCTCGCCGAGGTACTGGACGATGTTGTAGGTGAAGGAATCGTAGTTGTCGATCATCAGCAGTTTCATGGCTTGCTCACAATCCGGTGCACGCCCTTGACGACGGGGAATACGTTGAAGTTGATCAGAAGGCCCAGCTTGAGGCCCGAAAGACGCAGCGCGGCCAGCACCTGGGCGCGATGCAGGTCGGTCAGCACGTCGACTGCCCTGAGTTCGACGATGACCGACTGCTCGACCACGAAGCCCGCGCGGTACACCTCGCCGAGCGAGCGGCCCTTGTAGGTGGCGGACAGCGCCACGTCGCGCGTGAAGCCGATCTCGCGCTCGGCGAGTTCGATCGCCAGCGCGGCGGCGTAGGCGTCTTCGCTCAGGCCCGTGCCAAGCACGCGCTGCACCTCGACGGCGGCGCCGATGATCTCGTGCGAGAAGTCGTTCTGAATATCCGGTGCGGTGCTCATTCCAGGCCTTCCTCGACCAGTTCGGCGGCACGCAGGAGTGCGCGCGCCTTGGCTTCCGTTTCCCTCCACTCCAGCTCGGGCACCGAGTCGGCCACGACGCCGGCCGCGGCCTGCACGTGCAGCATCTGGTCCTTCACGATGCCGGTGCGGATGGCGATGGCCACGTCCATGTCGCCCGCGTAGCTGATGTAGCCGCAAGCGCCGCCGTACAGGCCGCGCTTGGTGGGCTCCAGCTGGTCGATGAGCTCCATCGCATGCACCTTGGGCGCGCCGGTCAGCGTGCCGGCCGGGAAGGTGGCCTTGAGCACGTCGATGGCGGTCATGCCGTCCTTCAGCGTGCCTTCGACGTTGCTCACGATGTGCATCACGTGGCTGTAGCGCTCCACCGCGAAGGCTTCCGTCACCTTCACGGTGCCGGTCTTGGCGATGCGGCCGATGTCGTTGCGCGCGAGGTCGATGAGCATCACGTGCTCGGCGCGCTCCTTCGGGTCGTTGATGAGTTCCACCTCGGCCGCCTTGTCGAGCTCGGTCGATGCGCCGCGCGGGCGCGTGCCGGCCAGCGGGCGGATGGTGATCTTCTGCTCGCCTTCGCCCGTGTTCTCCTGGCGCACCAGGATCTCGGGCGACGCGCCCACCACGTGGAAGTCGCCGAGGTTGTAGTAATACATGTAGGGCGACGGGTTCAGCGAACGCAGCGCGCGGTACAGCGACAGCGGCGACTCGGTATAGCGCTTGCTGATGCGCTGGCCCACCTGCACCTGCATGAAGTCGCCGGCGGCGATCATTTCCTTGGCGCGCTCCACGGCTGCGAGGTAGTCGGCCTTGGCGAAGCTGCGCTCGGGCGGGTGCGGCTGCGTGGGCTTCACGATGGGTGCGCTCACCGAGTACTTGAGCTTTTCCTTCAGCTCGCGCAGGCGTCGCTTGCCCACGGCATAGGCCTCGGGCTGCTTCGGATCGGCATAGACGATGAGGTAGAGCTTGCCCGAGAGGTTGTCGATGACCGCCAGTTCCTCGCACTGCAGCAGCAGGATGTCGGGGCAGCCCAGCGTGTCGGGCGGACAGCTGTTCTCGAGCTTGCGTTCGATGTGGCGCACGGTGTCGTAGCCGAAGTAGCCCGCGAGGCCGCCGCAGAAACGCGGCAGGCCGGGCCGCAGTGCCACCTTGAAGCGCTTCTGGTATTCGGCAATGAAGTCCAGCGGATTGCCCGCGGCGGTCTCGACCACCTGGCCGTCGGTCACCACCTCGGTGACGGCCTCGGCGCCGAAGCCGCTGGCGCGCAGCAGCGTGCGCGCCGGCAGTCCGATGAAGCTGTAGCGCCCGAAGCGCTCGCCGCCCACCACGGATTCGAGCAAGAAGCTGTGCTTGCCACCGCCCTGCGAATGGGCCAGCTTGAGATAAAGGGACAGAGGCGTTTCGAGGTCGGCAAAGGCCTCGGCCATCAGCGGAATGCGGTTGTAGCCCTGGGCGCTGAGGCTCTTGAATTCAAGTTCGGTGATCACGGATTCGTTCTCCAGTTGCCGGCCGGCGCTGCTTTGGCCGTGGCAAGGTCATTCACGGATGGTCCGGCGTCGTCGTGTGTGTCGATCCGGAACCGCGGGCGCACGGCGTGCGCCGTGCAATCAAACAGTCAGCGAAGTATGGCGACGCCAGGGCCAGGCTCCCCGGCTGCCTTCACCTGTTTGAATGATGTGATGAACGAACATATGAGGCGCGGAGTTTAGCCCACGAAAACGCGCAAGCGTGCACCGGGAGCCGCCAACCTCGGTTTTGAGGGTTCCCCCGAGGGCGAAACGTAAAACGAAAAGATACATTCGCACGACCGTTCGCAAAAATCCAAGGAGTCCCCCGTTGACTGCTCTTTCGCTTCCGGGCGCGTTCTTCTCGCGCCTCCTCCTGGGCGCCTGTCTGGCCACCGCAGCCCTCGGCGCCTCGGCCGCGCAGGTCGACGTGGCCGGCGTCAAGCTCGAAGACCAGATGGATCTGCGCGGCACCCCCCTGGTGCTCAATGGCGCGGGCATTCGCTACAAGGCCATCTTCAAGGTCTACACGGCCGGCCTGTACATGGGCAAGAAGGCATCGACCACCGAAGAGGCACTGGCCGCGCCGGGCCCCAAGCGCGTGGCCATCACCATGCTGCGCGACATCGACGCGAACGAGCTCGGCAAGCTCTTCACCAAGGGCGTGGAAGACAACTCGCCCAAGAGCGAGATGGTCAACCTCATTCCCGGCCTGTTGCGCATGGGCCAGATGTTCGCCGACCAGAAGCAGCTGAAGGCCGGCGACACTTTCACCATCGACTGGCTGCCCGGTACCGGCACGGTGATCACCGTGCGCGGCGTGGCGCAGCCCGATCCGATCAGGGAGCAGGCCTTCTTCAACGCGCTGCTGCGCATCTGGCTGGGGCCGAATCCGGCCGACTGGAAACTGAAGGACGCGCTGCTCGGCAAGCAATAGCTCGCCAACAAGCAGGCAGCGCCGCTATCGCATCGCGGCCGCCCCGAACTCGGCCAGCGAATCGACAAAGCCATCGGCATCGACGCCGCGCACCGGCTCGCCGTGGTTGTAGCCGTAGGTCACGAGCACCACGGGGCAACCCGCACCCCGTGCGGCGCGCGCGTCGTTGCTCGAGTCGCCGATCATCAGCGTGCGCGCAGGCTGGGTGCCCAGTGCTTCGCAGGTCTTCAGCAACGGCAGCGGATCGGGCTTCTTGCGCTCGAAGGCATCGCCGCCGAACACCAGATCGAAGAAGCCGTCGAGACCCTTGCCGGCAAGCAGCGGCTTGGCGAACGACGTCGGCTTGTTGGTGAGGCAGGCCAGCCTGAGGCCTCGCGCACGCAGCGCCTTCAACCCGTCGATCACACCGGCATACACCGCCGAATGCTGTCCGTTGATGGCAAGGTAGTGATGCTGATAGCGCTCCCACGCGCGATCGAACAGCGCACGCGCCTTCGCGCCAGCAGCGTCGGCGCCCGACGGCGCCATCACGTGCACGAGCGCGGAATGGATCAGGTGCTCCGAGCCCTTGCCTACCATCGCCTCGATGGCGGCAGGCGCCACATGCGGCAGCGAGAGATCGTCGAGCATGCGGTTCAGCGACGCGGCGAAGTCGCCGAGCGTGTCGATCATGGTGCCGTCGAGGTCGACGATGGCTGCGTCGAAGCGGGTGTGGTCGAAGCTAATAGAGTTCAAAACAAACAAATAGAGTTCAAAAAATTGCCTGGTACTCTACTGGCCATCAAAAAATAGAGTTCAAAAAAAATCGTAAATGCCGGGTGAAAAGCGAAGGTGCACCCGCAGTAGCTGCAGTTCATCGAAGATGTGAGAGCCAAGCCTCGTGAGGCGCAGTTTTCGCCAAACGCATTCCTGATCGGACGATCAGATTTCGCACGTCGCCTGACTTGAGGAGAACACCAGGCTCCACATTTGGGATCGGCATGTTGTGCGAGCCAACCAAGCGCCGCACGGGAAATCGGGTACCTACGCGACGTAGGCCGCCATGAAGACCCGTACAGCCTCGCGCAGAAGAGCCCTGTTTTCCCGGGAATCCGGCATCTCGAGCTTCAGCAGTCCGCGGATGTGCCCGGAGCCCAGGAACATCGACAGGAAAAGGTCCGCCGCCTGAAGCGGGTTCCGCACCTTCAGCGTGCCCGCCGAGTTGGCACGGCGCAGGTATGCAGCCAGCGCGTCGTTCACACGCTCCGGGCCCTCCTTGTACAACGCGCGGCAGACTTCCGGCTGCGCCCCCGCGACGCCATAGACAGCGCGCAACGCGCCCAGTGCGTCACCGCGCACCAGTGCGAGAAACCGAGCGCCGATCGCCAGCAGCACCTTCTCCGGCTGGTCCGGGTCCAGCGTCCCGGCGCCAGGGAAGCCAGCCATTACGGCTGCCGTCCTGTCGCGCACGACCGCCTCGAACAGCCCCTCCTTGGAGCCGAAGTTGCTGTACACGGTCATCTTGGAGACGCCTGCGTCCGCGGCGATGGCATCCACGCTGGCACGCTCCAGGCCATGCTCGTTGAAGTGCCTTTGCGCCGCTTCCAGGATGCGCCGCACGCGCTCGGGATCGCGTGGCCGCCCGCGTTGGGGCTTCGGAGCAGAAACTGGTAGACGGGCCATGGGCATATTTAGTGGACTTGACAGTTTACTATATCGACTCTAAATTACTGTACCAGATAGTCCAATAATCTACCAGCCCACACGGAGCCCATCACCATGAATGACGTCATCATCATCGGCGGCAGCTTTGCCGGCCTCGCCGCCGCCCTGCAACTCGGCCGTGCCCGCCGCAAGGTCACCGTTCTCGATACCGGCCGGCCGCGCAACCGCTTTGCCGGCCACTCGCATGGCCTGCTCGGCCACGATCACAAGCCACCGCTGGACATCCTGGCCGAGGCGCGGCAGCAGCTGGCGCGCTATCCAACGATCAGGCTGGTCAATGCCCGGGCCGAGAGCGTGTCTGGCGCCATCGACGATTTCTGCGTCGTCACTGACGATCACGAAAGCCTCGGGGCGCGCCGCGTGATCCTGAGCTACGGCGTCGCCGACCAGATGCCAAATGTTCCGGGCTTTGCCGAAAGCTGGGGCACGTCCATCGTGCCCTGCCCCTATTGCGACGGCTTTGAAGTCGCCGACCGGCATTGGGGCCTCGTCTGGTCCGGCCCGCAATCGCACAATCAGGCCAGGCTGTTCCGCGATTGGACCGACAAGTTGACTGTCTTCGCCGATGGTCACGACATCCCGCCCGATATCCAGGCCGATCTGGCGCGCCGCAACATACCTGTCATCGATGGCCGGATCGTCGAGATCGCCCATCACAAGGGCCATATCTCCACAGTCAATCTCGATACCGGCCGCAATGTCGCGGTCGACGTCCTGTTCGCCCATCCGCGCAACAAGCCGTCCGCAAGCCTGCATGAATCACTGGGCCTCGCCACGGTGGATACGCCCACCGGCATCGTCCTCAAGGTCGACGAGCGCCGCCAAACCAGCATGCCCGGCATCTACGCCGCCGGCGACCTGACCACGCCCTTCTTGCCCTCGGTCACCCAGGCATCGTCGCAGGGCGCGATGGCGGGAATCTTCGCCCAGCAATCGATGCTGGCTTGAGAGCATCGATTCCCTTCTCCGGTTGCCGCGGGCTTGATTCTGAAAGCTTGCGGGCCGGTGTCACGGAGAGCCGGCTGGCCGGCTGACCCCGCATTACACCCGGCGCCTGAGGACACGCGCCTGTCCAAACCAGGAACGCCGAAGCCAGCATCAGCATCTCTCGTCCGACCGCTCTTGGAGAAGCCCCACACATGGAGTTCGAACACGTCACTTTCGACCTGCCACACGGCACCTTTCATGCGTTGCAGGGGGGTGATCCCGATGGCCAACCGACCATCGTCTTGCACGGCTTCCCGGACCATCCGCCGACGGCGAAGCCCTTCCTTGCCGAGCTCGGTCGCCGTGGGCGTCACGTCGTCTCCCCCTGGCTTCGCGGTTACGCCCCGTCCCCGACTGCGGGGCCGTTCGACTTCGCTGCCCTCACCGGCGACGTGATCGCCCTGATCGACCGCTGGTCTCCGGGGCGGCCCGTGGAGTTGATTGGCCATGACTGGGGCGCCCTGGTCACCTACGATACCTGCGTCACCGCGCCGGAGCGGATCGAACGCGCGGTCACGCTCGCAATCCCTCATCCACTCACGTTCATGCGCCAGCTTGCGCGCCCCGCTCAGCTACGCCGGAGCTGGTACATGGGACTCTTTCAACTGCCGGGAAGCGGCTGGATGGCCGCCGCCCGCGATCTCGCCCTCATCGACCACCTCTGGCGTCAGTGGTCGCCCGGCCTCTCGCTAGCTCCTGCTCTCCAGGCAGAGCTGCACGAGCACCTGCGGGCGAGCATGCCCGCGCCTCTCAAGTACTACCGGGCGATGCTGCGCCCCGGCATGCTTGGAGCGACGCGCCGCCTGTCTCGGCCGATCGCGGTGCCCCTGTTGCAGCTTCACGGTGCCGACGACGGCTGCATCCTCCCCCAGCAGGTCGACGACCGACATCGGTTCGCCGCTCCGCACGCGCTGGAAGTCATCCCCGGGGTCGGTCACTTCCTGCACATCGAGGCCCCCGAGGCGATCGCGAAACGGATCGCGGCATGGGCCGAGTAGCGTCATTTCCCCCTGCCTCGATAAAAGGGTAGCTAGTTAAGAACGAATCAGCACAAGGAGATAGCATGACAGAGAAAAATGCCTATCAGGTCGCCGACTGGAATGGCCAAAGCGGAGGGCGCTGGGTCGCCAACCAGGCCCGGCTCGACGCCATGGTGGCGGTGTTCGGCCAGGCCGCGATCGAAGCCGTCGCGCCTGCGACGGGCGAGCGCGTGCTGGACGTCGGCTGCGGCGCGGGCGCGTCGAGTCTGGCTCTGGCCGCCCGCGTTGGCCCGGGGGGCCAAGTGCTGGGAGTGGACATATCCGAAGCGCTGATCGACCGAGCGCGCGCGCTTGCGCCACAGGATACGTCGGCCCTGTTCCGGGTGGCCGACGCCAGCAGCGCCGAGCTGCCCGAGGGCGCGTTCGACATCCTGTTTTCGCGTTTCGGGGTGATGTTCTTCGACGATCCGACAGGGGCGTTCGCCCACTTGCGACGCGCGCTCCGGCCGGGCGGGCGGGTCGCTTTCGTCTGCTGGCGCGGCGTGGCCGAGAACGATTGGGTGCGCCTGCCGATTGGCGCGCTCAAGAGCATCGTCCCGTTGACTGCGCTGCCCGATCCCGAAGCGCCCGGCCCATTTTCGTTCGGCGACCAGGGACGAGTGGCGCGCATCCTGACGGCAGCCGGCTTCACCGATATCGCTATCGCGCCCTTCGATGCTTCCGTCCCGTTCGGCGAGGGCGGGACGCGGGACGCTGCGATCGACGACGCGGTGAAGATGGCGCTCGAGGTCGGCCCGCTTTCGCGCGCGCTCGCTGATCAGCCCGACGACATCCGCGCCCGCGCCTCGGCCGCGGTTCGTGCCGTCTTCGCAGGCCTCCCCGGCGAGCGTTCGGTGATGATCGACGGCGCAGCGTGGATCGTCATGGCACGCAATCCGATCAGACCTGCCTCCTTACACAACTGATCCTCCTCACTCCACTGCCTCTACACAACGGAACTGCCATGTCGAATTCCAAAGTTGTCCTCGTCACCGGCGTGTCGTCAGGCATCGGGTGCGCCGCCGCCACAAAGTTTGCCGAACAAGGCTGCCGGGTCTTCGGCACCGTGCGCAACACGGCAAAGGCCCAAGCCATACCTGGCGTCACGCTCATTGAGATGGACATCCGCGACGATGTTTCCGTTGATCGAGGCATTCAGGCCATCATCGCGCAGGCCAAGCGCATCGATGTGCTGGTCAACAATGCGGGTGTGACCCTGCTGGGCGCGACTGAAGAAACCTCGATTGCCGAAGCCCAGACGCTGTTCGAAACCAACCTTTTCGGCCTCTTGCGCGTGATCAAGGCCGTGCTGCCGCACATGCGTCAGCAGCGTTCCGGTCGTATCGTCAATGTCAGCTCGGTGGTGGGCTTTCTATGTTCGCCGTACATGGCCTTGTATGCGGCCTCCAAATACGCTGTTGAGGGGCTGTCCGAGTCACTGGATCATGAAGTACGCCAATTCGGCATCCGCGTGTCGCTGGTCGAACCCTCCTTCACCAAAACCAACCTTGATCTCAACGCGCCTCAGACTGCTGCCAGAATCCCGGACTACAGCAAAGAGCTTGCCATCGTCACCAAAGCCTTCCAGAACAACGTGCAAAAGGCGCCCACGCCTGAAGGCGTTGTGGCGACGATGGTCAGCGCGGCACTTGGTCCGTGGAAGATGCGCCACACGCCCAAGGGCGAAGCGTCCCTCCTGGCCAAGTTGCGCCGTTTCATGCCCGCTGGCCCGGTCGAAAAGGGCCTGCGCAAGACGTTCGGACTGGGCTGAAATCACAGCTGTGTTCACGGCCGGGTGCTAGACCTCATGGAGTAATATGAGCGTGCTTGAACTGAAGGTTCCTCCCCCCATCGTGGCGCTTGTCCTGGCGCTTCTTATGTGGCTGACGCCAGCCATCGCGGGCCTTGTGCAGATTCCCTATCCGGCCCGCGTGCTCTGCGCCGTCATTTTGGTGTGCATTGGCCAAGGCATCAGCATCGCCGGAATGGTTGCGTTTCGGCGCGCCAAGACCACCGCGAACCCCATCAAGGCAAGCTTGGCGTCCTCGTTGGTCATCCAAGGCGTGTACCGGTATACGCGCAACCCCATGTATGTCGGACTCTTGCTTACCCTGTTGGCGTGGGCAGTGTTTCTGGCGAATCCGTTTGCGGTACTGTGGGTTGTCGTGTACGTGCTTTACATCACCCGGTTCCAAATCGTCCCGGAAGAACGCGTGCTGGCGTCTCTATTTGGGGCAGAGTACGAGGCTTACAAAGAGCGGGTACGCAGATGGGCATGAGGCCTAACGGGTCTGCAAGGACTTCCCCCTAAGTCATCAACACATCCCAGCGCAGCAAGGAAATCGGAAGCGGCCGCCCCCCTCAACGGCGAGAGCCCACGGCGTTCTGCATATTGTTTCAAAAAAAGCCGCCGCCACGCGTCGGAAACTTTTCCCGGTCTTTTGCACACCTACCGTCCATCGTTTGCAAAACTCACCACCGAGGAACACTCCATGCGTCTCACGACGAAGGGCGGCTTCGCCTTGACGGCCATGATCGATGTCGCGATGCGCGAGCGGGACGGCCCCGTGCCATTGGCGTCGATCAGCCAGCGGCAACACATTGCCCGTTCTTCGCTGGAGTTGCTCTTCAGCAAGCTGCGCCAGCATGCGCTGATCAAGGCAACGCGCGGCCCTGGAGGCGGCTACACATTGACGCGCAGGGCTTCCGAAATCACCGTGGCTGACATCCTTGCCTCGGTCGATGGCCAGCCCGTGGCGGACACCGAGGCCTCGCCAAGGAAGGACACCGCTGGCAAGGGCTGCTATTCGACCGACGCGCTGTGGGCCTCCGCCAAGCACCATGTCATGGAGTTTCTGGGCTCCGTCACGCTGCAGAGCCTGGTCGAAGAGCAACTCGCCAAGGGCGTGCGCGTCGAGCACGAAGCGCCGACGAAGAGACAGACCCCGCAAATCTCCGCCGTCACGCCAATGCGCGTGAATGCGCCGAACTCCGTGTTCGCCTGGAACGGCGTGTTCGCCAAGCGCTGAACGCCACGCGCGTGCGGGCTCAAGCCTGCTGCGCTTCGGTCAGCGCCTGCGCCGCCACCACTGCCTCGGTGCGGTTGCGCACATTCAGCGCGCGGAAGATCGCCGCAAGGTGGATCTTCACGGTGCCCTCGCTGATGCCGAGGCTGCGCCCGATCAGCTTGTTGGGCTTGCCTTGCGACAGCAACTGCAGCACCTCGACCTGCCGCTCCGTCAGCACGTTGCGCAGGTGCTCCAGCGTCTGGCTGCCAGCGCCGCCATTGCCGCTGCGCACCAGCGCCTCGGCGCCGGCCTGCGGCGCCACGCCGGCCACGATGCCGGGCGGCAGCGCAGCCAGCATCATCGGCGGCACGTACACGCCGCCGGCCAGCACCAGCCGCACGGCCGAGAGCATGACCTCGGGCGAGTAGGCCTTCGGAATGAAGCCGAGCACGCCGCGCTCGAGCGCGCTGCGCATGATGGCCGGGTCTTCGTAGCCCGACAGAACGATCAGCGGCACGGCCGGATGGCGGCGGCGGATTTCGTCGATGTGGGCCTGGCCGTCGGCGCCGGGCATGTTGAGGTCGATCAGGGCCAGGTCGAGATCATCGGTGGCTCCGGCAAGCAATTCGTCGACGCTCATCGCCAAAACGAATTCGATGCCAGGCTCCAGCTCCGACAACTTGGCTTTGACCGCCTCGATGACGAGCCGGTGGTCGTCGGCGATCAGGATTTTCATGATGCTTTTTCCCGTGTCCCAGCGTGCAGTGAATTGCAGGCGCTGAAGATACCGGCGAATGCCCCGTGCAGCAAGGGCGGCGGCCCCACCAACGGCATAGACCCCAAGCGGTATGGCGCGGGGCGAGAGCCATTTGAAAGAATGCACGCCTACTCGAAGAAACCGGGGACATGGGCATGTGCCATCGCAGCAGACTCCGGCGCAAGGCATCCTTCGCAACGCATGGCTGAGCGAGCCCACGCATGGCTCGCCTTCTCGACTGCTTCTCCAGCTTCATCTCGTTCGGTCTCGCGCTGGATGCATCGATCGCGGCCGGCGCGCCGCCGCTGCTGCCGCACGAGACCGCACAGCAGCAGGCCCGCCAGCTGCTCGATGCGGCCCGCGCCGCCGCCGAGGCCTTCGGCACGCCCGCAGCGCAGATCGAATCGGCAACCTTCGCAATGGTGGCCTGGATCGACGAAATCCTCGCGCGCCATCCCGGCGCAACCGCTGCCGTCAACACGGCTGGCGCAGCCCCGCTGCAGGTGCAGCTCTTCAACTCCAACAACGCGCACAGCGAGTTCTTCCATCACCTGTCTGCCCTGACCCCACAGGACGACCCCGTGCGCGAGGTGTACTGGCATGCGCTGGTGCTCGGCTTCAAGGGCCAGTACTACTTCGAGGATGGCGACCACGGCGAGCTCGGCAAGCTCAAGGAACTGCACGGCCGGCAACTTCAGCTGCGCCCGCTGTCCACCGGCAGCCCGGTGCAGGACCGCGTCGCGCCGCAACCCCACGACGTGTCCGACCCGCGCGGCCCCGGCGACACGCGCCGGCGCGACCGCACGCTGTTGCGCAGCAGTGCCGCGCTGGCGCTGATGCTGCCGCTGCTCTACCTGCTGTGGCTGTGGTCCACCGGGCCGCCGGCCACCGCCGCGGGCCCGGGCCAGCGCGTGGAGCAGCATCTGCAGACTTTCGCCTGCGCCGACCTCACGGCCGGCATCGACCCCGAGGGCCGCACGCACGTCACCGGCTTCGTCTCGGTGCCCGGCGACCTGCCGCGCGTCAAGAGCGAAGTGAGCGCGATTCCCGGCGTGCAGGCGCCGCACTTCGACGTCGGCCTGCGCGTGTGGCCCCACTGCGAGGTGTTCGCGATCCTCAAGCCCTACCAGGCGCGCAACCGCGAGAAGGCCTACGGGCTGGAGGTGGATGCACCTTCGGCCCGCGAAGGCGACCTGCGCGAGGGCGACGGCGTGCGCGTGCGGGTGGTGGCGCCGCGCCACGACAGCTACATCTGGGTCGACTACTACACCGCCGACGGCTCGGTCATGCACCTCAACGCCGGACAGGCGCCCACGCGGCTGCGGGCCGGCGAGACGCTGGAGCTGGGCCGCGACGTCCCTTCGAGCTGGCTGGTGAGCCCGCCCTTCGGCAGCGTGCTGATCACGGTGCTCTCGTCGCCGACGCCTTTTACAGAAACATCCGGCCGGCCGCCTTTCGAGCTGGCCTCGGCCTACCTGCTGCGGCTGCGCGAGGCGCTGGCGGCGAGCAAGAACGGCGAGCGGCTGATCGCGGACTTCGTGTTCCTCGAAACCGTTGCGCGTTGAACGGGTTGCCGTTCCCCGCCCCCCGCTTCTGGCGGCTCGCCGGCATGCGGCGCGGCGCTCACTTCGCGTCGACGCGGATCGCGCGGGCGCTGAAGTTCACGTCAAGCGCCTGCGCCTTGCCGGTAGTGACGGGCCTCACTTCGCGCCAGCGCGCGCGGTCGAGATCGCGGAACGCCGCCATCACGCCGATGGACTTCGCATCGGGCGGCAGGTTGAAGTCGAGCTTCTTCGTCTCGCCGGGCCGCAGCAGCACCTCTTCGCGCTGCACCAGCTCCGCGCCGAGCGTGGCCTGGTCCTTCTCGAACAGCGAGAAGAAGTCGGCGCCCTCGAAGGGGCCCGGCGACTTCAATGCATACACGCGCACGGTGAGCGGCGAGGCGCGGCCGCGCGCATCGGGGTTGGCGTCGGCACCCGCCGTGAGCGTAACGGCCACCGTGGTGACGACCGGCTTGCTTGCGCAGCCCGAGATCAAAAGACCCGCTGCAGCAAGGCCAAGGACCGCAATGCGGCGCCGCGTTGCAGCGGCAAGGAAGCCTTCATAGGACGAATGGTGTGTACCCAGCGTGCGCATGCTATTCCCTTCGTTGCATTGACCGGTCAAGACGCATCTTTGATTATCACCAGCGAACTCCAACAGGCAACATGCTGACCAACGAACTTGCAGCCACACTGCTCGCGCCCATCGGCGAGGCCTCGCCATGCGGCGACGATCTCGAGTACGACGCGGACTTCATGGCGCTGGTGGCGGCCGCGCAAGGCAAGCCCGAGCAGCAGTTCGGCGACACCGTGATCCCCGCGGTCGAACCCGAGTGGCGCGAAGTGGGCGAACAGGCCGGAAGCATCCTGCGCCGCAGCAAGGACGTGCGGGCCGCAGTGCTGCTGCTGCGCGCATCGACGCACCTGCAAGGCGTGCCCGGCTTCGTTGCCGGACTGCAACTGCTGACGGGTCTGCTCGACACCTTCTGGGAAGGCATACATCCAAAGCTGGATGCCGACGACGGCAACGACCCGACGATGCGCCTGAACGCGCTCGCGCCCTTCTGCGACGAGAGCCAGACGATGCTGCGAGAGCTGTACGACGCACAGGTGGGCGTGGCACCCGGCGTGGGGCCGATACGCGTGCGCGACATCGCCGTCGCCCACAACGCACTGGGCGCCGTGAGCGGCGAAGCCACCTACTCGGCCTCGCAGGTCAAAGGCGGCCTCGAGGCCATCCACGCGTCCCAGCCCGAGCCGTTGCGAACCGCGATGGACGTGCCCGCCCTCCTCGAGAAACTGCGGGCCTTGCTGGTCGATCGCACCGGCCGCGCCGACGCCATCGACCTGACCCCGCTTCGCACCGTTGCCCTGGTGCTGAAGAAAGCGTGCGGCGCCGCCGCTGGCGCGCCTGACGAAGCGCCAGCGAGTGCGGATGCCGAAGCCGACGAATCGCAGGCGGCCGGCACCACCGCCCGTCCCACCGCGATGCGCGGCGAGATCCAGAACCGGCAGGACGCGCTGCAGATGCTCGACCGCGTGATCCGCTACCTCGAGCAGGCCGAGCCCGGCAACCCCGCGCCGCTGCTGATCGAGCGTGCCAAGAAGCTCATCGGCGTGAGCTTTCTCGAGATCATGGCCAACCTCGCGCCGAACGCGATGGACACCATCGAAACGGTCACGGGCCGCCGCCCGTCCGAATAAGCCCGCCCTACCCGACACCCGCACTCATTCACACCCGCAAGGAGCATCTCCATGGCCAAGAGCAGTCAGAAATTCATCGCCCGCAACCGGGCGCCCCGGGTCCAGATCGAGTACGACGTGGAGCTCTACGGGGCCGAGAAGAAGGTGCAGCTGCCCTTCGTGATGGGCGTGCTGGCCGACCTGTCGGGCAAGCCGGCCGACCCGCTCGCGCCGGTGGTCGACCGAAAGTTCCTCGAGATTGATGTCGACAACTTCGACTCGCGCATGAAGGCCATGAAACCGCGCGCGGCGTTCGCGGTGGAGAACTCGCTCACCGGCGAAGGCGACCTCAAGGTGGAACTCACCTTCGAGAACATGGAAGATTTTTCGCCCGCCGCCGTGGCGCGCAAGGTCGGTGCGCTCAACAAACTGCTCGAGGCGCGCACCCAGCTGTCGAACCTCGTCACCTACATGGACGGCAAGGGCGGCGCCGAGGACCTGCTGGCCAAGGTGCTCGAAGACCCGGCGCTGCTGCAGACGCTGGCCGCGAGCAAGAAACCCGAAGACGGCAGCGCGTCCGCCACCTGACACCCATCCGAGCACACGAGGAGTAAACCACCATGGCCGAAGCACTCGAACAGAGCGCGCTGAAAGATGTCGCGTATGCAGGCAGCGACTTTTCTTCGCTGCTGCAGAAGGAATTCAAGCCGCGCAGCGACGAAGCCAAGAGCGCCGTCGAAGCCGCGGTGCTCACGCTGGCGCAGCAGGCGCTGGCCAACAGCACCGTCATCGGCAAGGATGTGACCCGGTCGATCCAGGCCATGATCGCCGCGATCGACGCCAAGCTCACCGACCAGGTGAACAAGATCATCCATCACCCCGACTACCAGAAGCTCGAGAGTGCATGGCGCGGCCTGCACTACATGGTGAACAACACCGAGACCGACGAGAACCTCAAGATCCGCGTGATGGACATCTCCAAGCAGGAGCTGGCCAAGAACCTCAAGAAGTTCAAGGGCGCGGCCTGGGACCAGAGCCCGATGTTCAAGAAGATCTACGAGCAGGAGTACGGCCAGTTCGGCGGCGAGCCCTTCGGCGCGCTGGTGGGCGACTATCACTTCGACCAGAGCCCGCCGGACGTGGAACTGCTCGGCGAGATGGCCAAGATCGCGGCCTCGGCGCATGCTCCCTTCATCACCGGCGCCAGTCCCAACCTGATGCAGATGGAGTCGTGGCAGGAACTCGCGAATCCGCGCGACCTGACCAAGATCTTCTCCACGCCTGAGTACGCCGGCTGGCGCAGCCTGCGCGAATCGGACGACTCCAAGTACCTCGGCATGTGCATGCCGCGCTTTCTGGCGCGCACGCCCTACGGCGCCAACACCAACCCGGTGGAAGAGTTCGACTTCGAGGAAGACACCGCCGGCGCCGACCACAGCAAGTACGCCTGGGCCAATGCCGCCTACGCGATGGCGACCAACATCAACCGCTCGTACAAGCTCTACGGCTGGGGCTCGCGCATTCGCGGCATCGAGTCGGGCGGCGCGGTGGAGAACCTGCCGCTGCACACGTTTCCGAGCGACGACGGCGGCGTGGACCAGAAGTGCCCGACCGAGATCGCCATCAGCGACCGGCGCGAGGCCGAATTGTCGAAGGCCGGGCTGCTGTCGATGATCCATCGCAAGAACTCCGACTTCGCGGCCTTCATCGGCGCCCAGTCGCTGAACAAGCCGGCCGAGTACGACGACCCCGACGCCACGGCCAACGCCAACCTCGCGGCGCGCCTGCCCTACCTCTTTGCCTGCAACCGCTTCGCGCACTACCTCAAGTGCATCGTGCGCGACAAGGTGGGCAGCTTCAAGGAGCGCGAGGACATGCAGCGCTGGCTCAACAAATGGATCATGAACTACGTGGACGGCGACCCCGCCAACTCGTCGGAAACCACCAAGGCCCAGAAGCCGCTGGCCGCCGCCGAGGTGATCGTCGAGGAAGTGGAAGGCAACCCGGGCTACTACACGTCCAAGTTCTTCCTGCGCCCGCACTACCAGCTCGAGGGCCTCACGGTCTCGCTGCGCCTGGTGTCGAAGCTGCCTTCGGCCAAGGGCGGCACCTGAAAAGTCCCGCGGGTTTTCTTGAAATTCCCGATTCCGTTTCGTTCTCTCTGTAGCTGCCGCGTATCGGTCGTGTCTTCAAACCGCCGGCAGCCTTCGTCTTCAACCCAGTCATCAACCGCCCGAACGCAAATCGGGTTCCAAGGAGTAGGAACATGTCATCTGACTTTCACATCAAGCTCGACGGCGTCAAGGGCGAGTCTTCCCACAAGGACCACAAGGACGAGATCGAGATCTCGTCGTGGTCGTGGAACGTGAGCAACGCCTCGGGCGCGGGCTCGGGCGGCGGCTCCGGCAAGGGCAAGGCCACGCCTGGCGACTTCCACTTCGTGCACGCCTACGACAAGGCCTCCCCGGTGCTGGCCAAGAACTGCGTGGGCGGCAAGCACTTCAAGGACATGATCATGACCTGCCGCAAGTCGGGCGAAGGCCAACAGGAGTACCTCAAGGTCACGCTGAAGGAAGTCTTCATCTCCAGCGTGGCCCCCGGCGGCGCGCAGGGCGGCGACGTGCAGGAACAGGTGTCGTGCTCGTTCAAGGACATCGAGTTCGCCTACAAGGCGCAGGACGACAAGGGTGCAGCGGGCGGCGAAGTGAAGTTCGGCTGGAACGTGCCGACCACCGAAACGCGCTGACGGACGGCGGATTCGTCGAGTGCGGAATCAGGCGCGGCTGCCGCGCCCGATCCGCTTCCTTTGCGTGTCCTCCACCGGAGCAATGCGATGGCATTCAGCACCCCAACCATTGGCGACAGCGGCGCGCTGCTCACCACCTACAACATCGACTGGTCGGTCGGCCGGATCGGCTCCAACACGCGTGAAGACGTGATGCTGGTACAGGCGCTGTTCAAGATCTTCTACTACGAGCTGATGGGCTTCAACCACGACTTCGACCCGCCGCCCGGCCAGACCGAAGTGATCGCCGTGGACGGCTACTACGGACCGGTCACGCAGAAGCACATCACGCACTTCCAGCAGCAGATGGTTGCGACCGGGCGCAAGGTCCTGGCGGACGGCATCTTCGACCCGTTCCGGGACCCCGGCACATCCAGCACGATCAGCCAGTCGCGCTACGCGCTCGACCTGCTCAACAACGGCTGCGCCAATTTCTGCAAGGAACAGGGGATCGACAACTACACCAACCTGCCCAACCGGGAAGACATGCCGCTGTTGCTGCGCAGCGCATTGAAGCGGGTCAAGAAGACGGCCAGCAAGTACGCCTACGGCGCACCCGCGAGGGTTCCGGTCACGGGCGGCATCTGAGTCTCCGCCCCGCCCTCGGCAACAACCAAGGGCCTGGAGCGATCGTCCGATGGACGGCGCTTCAGGCCCTTGTCTTTTGTTCGAAGCAATTCAAGAGTCAGTCGGCCGACGCAACGCTCTCTGGCAGCAGCCGCGTCGCATCGTCGCTCTCATCCTCGATCACCCACAGCGTGAGCGCCGTGTAGTTGTCGTGGCCCGGCTTGGCGTTGGCCTTCACCTGCGCGTCGATCAGCTCGGTCCACTGGCTGGGCGTGCGCGAGGCGTGCAGCGTGTCGATCAGGCGCTCGTCGCCCAGCGGCTCCCACACGCCGTCGCTGCACAGCAGCAGCACGTCGCCTGGCAGCAGGCGCATGCGGTCGGACACGGCGATGTCGGGGGCCTCCTCGATCGAGCCCAGCGCCGACAGCAGCATGTTGCGCTGCGGATGCAGCCGCGCGCCCTCCTCGTCGAGCATGCCGCCGGCCACCATCTGCTGCACCAGGCTGTGGTCGGTGGTACGCGCCACGATGGCACCGCCGCGGAACAGGTAGGCCCGGCTGTCGCCGCTGTGCACCCAGGCCAGCGCGTGGTCCTCGAGGTCGATGGCCGCGAACACGATGGTCGAGCGCATGCCCGCGAGCTTGCCACCCTCGGCCTGCCGCGCCACCACGTCGACGTTGGCCTGCTCCACCAGCCGGCGCAGCGTGGGCTCGTCGAGCCCCGGCGCGGCCGAGAAGCCGCCCAGCACGCTGCTGCGCGCGGTGGCCGCGGCCACGTCGCCCCCGCCATGTCCGCCTGCGCCGTCGGCCACCAGGCAGGCGACATAGCGCTCGTCGTGCCAGTGGCCGTGGACGTCTTCGTTGTAGGTGCGGCCGCCCTGGCGGGAGAGCGTGACGATTTCGATTTCCAAGCGGGTGCCTCGCTGGTGATGCGGTGGTAGTTGTCGTCAGGCTTCGGACTTGAGGCGCGCCATCTGCTCTTCGTAGGCTTCGAGGAAGGCCTTGCCGAAGAGGCTGTGGAAGTCGTCTTCCGCCTCGCTCGCGATGCCACCGTAGAGCGACACGAACTGGTCCCAGAGCTTGGCCTTGCGGTTGGCGCTGAAGAGCGCGTCGAGCGCCGACTTCGCGCTGATCTTCTTCTCCAGCTCCGCCGGCTCGAAGCGCGCGATGACATGGGCCAGCGCCGCGCGCATGCCCACCATCACGCCGAACTGGTGTGCGCGCAGGTCGTTGTAGGCATCGCGCATCGCGGCCTCGGGCGGCATGAAGCCGCGCACGCCAGGGCCCAGCAGATGGGCCAGCGCCACTTCGACCGTGGGCGAGAACTTCAGCGGATTGTTGGCCTGAGACGCGATCATCGTGACCTCGGCGCGCACCTCGCGCTTGAACTCCTGGCGCGTGAGCAGCAGCTGCAGCGTGCCCTCGGTGGCACTGCGCAGCATCGCGCCGATGCGCTCCATCAGGCCGGGTGTGAGCATCTCGGGCGGCTGGTGCATGCTGGCGAGGCCGCGCAGGAAGGCGGCGAGCAGTTCGTCGTCGGTGGCGGTGCGCGCGGGCGCTGCGGGGCGCGGGGCCGGCCGCGGCGACGCGGCAGGGGCCACGGGCGCGGGCGGCTCGAACGGCCTGGCGGAGCCCTCGGGGCCGCTGATGCGGATCGGCTGGCCCGTGACGTCGTCGAACTGCGCCATCGGTTGGGGCTGCGGCGATGGCGCCGAAGGCGGCGTGATCGCCTTCGGCGGCATGAAGCCGAACTGGTCGATCGGAAGATGGTCGGAGCGCGGCGTGGGCGTGGGGGGCGCCGCTTGCTGCAGGGCCGCCAGCGGATCGGCATTGGAGGCGGTGTTGGGCTGCAGCAGCGGATCGGCCAGCGGCGACAGCGCGAGCGGATCGCCTCCGATGCCGCCACCGCCGCCCATGCCGCCGAACAGCTCGTCGATGCCCGCGGCCTTGCCGTGCGGGGGTGCGCCGAGGTCGGAGAAATCGTCGAGCGCGCCAAGGCCGGCCGCGGGCGCGGACGACGGCGTGGGTCCGAGCAGGTTTGCGAAGGGATCGATCTGCGCGGCCTGCGCGTTGCGCGAGCCACTTTCCATCGGGTCGGGGAACAGCAGCGAATCGGGCAGTGCTGCAGCGGGAGCGGACGCCGGCGCAGATGCAGCCGGCGCGGCCGGCGGCGCGAGGCCCGCCAGCAGGTCGGCGAAGGGGTCGTCGCTCGACGGTGCCGCAGTTGCTGCCGGCGCGGCGGCGGAAGGACCGCCCAGCACCGTGTTCGGGATGACCGGCGACGGCGGCGCGGCGTCGGCCGTCACGCGCACCGCGAGCTCGAAGCTGCCGACCACCAGCCGTGCGCCATCGGCCAGCACGACCTCCTTGCCCGAGCCCAGCGACACGCCGTTGCACTGCATCGGGTTGCTGCCGCGGTCGATGAGAAAGTACTGCCCGTCGCGGCACAGCACCTGGGCGTGCACCCGCGAAACCGTGCGGTCGGGGTCGACGAGCACGAGCGTGTTGGTGTCGGCGCGGCCGATGGTGCCGCCATTGGGTCCGAAGTCCGCGGCGATGGACTGCCCCGCCGGAGCGCCTTGCCGGGTGATGACAGCGATATGGATCATGAATCGGCCCCTGTCGCCCGTCGCGAGCGAAACAACTCGAGGGAAGTATTCATTCCGGCCGGCACCTTGGCAATCTCGCCTAAAGAGGTATGCCGTCGCCGAGCCAGCGCTGCTGCCGCCACGCCGGCGCGCTGGTCGCGAACAGCGGCGCACGCGCGTCGAGCAACGCGAGGTGCAGCGCGGCCGCCACGCGTTGGCGCTGGAAGCCCTGGCGCAGCACGCCCGTGCAGCTGTCGGGCAAGAGCGGCTGCCCCATGAAGAGCCGCGTCCCGGGGGTGAAGAGCGCGCCGTTCTTCTGCCACCACGCGCGAATCTTGTCGACGTCGGGCCACGGCAACGCGATGTCCTCGGGCAGTTCCACGTTGTCGTCGTCGGGGTCCTCGGTCGGGCCGTCCTCGAAGCCGTCGGGCGGCGGGACCTCCATCTGCGCGAGGTTGAAGTCCACGCCCGTGATGGTGACGAAGGCCTCGGCCGCGATGCGCGCCGTGGCCGGCTGCGTCATCTGCTCGATGAGCCAGGGCACGTAGCGCGCGTCGCCGATGAAGCCCGAGCCGATGATGCGCAGGCGCTGCGCCCCGGGCAGCGTGGCGCCGTCGAGCAGCAGCGCATGGCCGGGGGCGATCTCCATCGCCTGCAGCGCGAGCTGGAATGCGCGCGGCTGGCGCGGCCCGCTCTTCAGCGCGAAGGCGGCGAGCGCATCGAGCGCCTGCGCCCGGTCGCCGAGCAGTACCGCCGCCCACGCGGCCCAGAAGCGCAGTTCGGGCTTGGCCTCGCCCAGCAGCGACTGTGCTTGCGGCAACAGGTCGGCACGGCCCAGTTCGCCGGCTGCGCGCAGCGCGCGGATGCGCACGCTGTCGGGCGCACTCGCGAGCAGTTCGCCGAGCAGCGCGCCCGGGTCGCGCCGATGCAGCGCGCAGGCCGCCACGCCGAGCTTCTGCCGCAACGGCGAGGCATCGTCGAGCAAAGCCTTGACGCGGCCGCCCAGATGCTTCGGCTCGACCCAGCCGAGCGCGGAGATCAGGCCGGGCACGACCTCGGGCAGGTCTTCTCTTGCACGCTCGACCAG
The DNA here is from genome assembly GCF_047304235.1 of Variovorax sp. Varisp36. NCBI lineage: Bacteria > Pseudomonadati > Pseudomonadota > Betaproteobacteria > Burkholderiales > Comamonadaceae > Variovorax > Variovorax sp. Varisp36. Next base: position 25,710 of record NZ_JBGLYU010000030.1, on the reverse strand, counting down.
ATCGTCGAAACGGCTGTCGACCGCTTCGATGGCGAGCACGGCGGCAACGAAGAAGTCCTCGGGGCCTTCGTTGTCGATGAGGGCCAGTGCATGCAGCCAGCCTTCTTCGCCGGCGACGCGCAGGCCGTCGATGTGGGCGGCGAGGCGTTCGTCGAGGTCGGCGAATTGCTGGGGCGAGTAGTTGGGGGCGTGGACTGCGCTGGTGCGCTGGAGCCAGAGAAAGGAGGCTTCGTCGGCGTGCTCGGCGAGGATGGATTCGATCACAGGCGCGGCGCCGCTCATACTTCGATCTCCACGTCGCGAATCCGCAATGCGTCGGCATGCGCCACGAGGAAGTGGGTAAGCAGGTCGAGGCAGGCCTCATGAGCTATCACGCCTTCGAGAAACCATTGGCAGGTGGTACTGCCGATCCGCATCGTCTGCGTGGCGCCAACGGTGGATTCACCCGGCAGGTACGGTTCCGGCGGCAGGCCGCCTTGCATAAGCGCGATCCAGCATTCGAAGCCTGCATCGAGCAGGTCTGATTGCTGCTCATCGGGTGGCGCATCCAGGTTAAGCACGACCACCAGTTGTTCGCCGAAACCCACGAAGTCGGGACGTTGCAGCATGAACGCTTGCTGCGGTTTGGCTGCGAGAGCCGAGGCAGCTTCACCGATCGCCGTTGCCCCGGCCTGTTGCCCGGCCGGGCCGAGCCACCGCAACGGCAGATCGCGCGCAAGCCGCCCCCATTCGCACATGCCGCGCAAAATTCGCAGCACCGCCGGATGAATTGCATCGGTATGCATGTGCACCAGCACCAGCGTGGGCGACGCCAGCTGCACAACTACCGGCACCGCCGCGACACCGGGGCCGAAGAAGCCCAACTGCATCGCGCGGGCGAAGTCGCGCGCGACGACGCGCACGAAGTCGAGCACGACGACGGCAGCATCGGCGCGGGTAGCCACGGAGAAGGTCAGCATGCGGCTCAATCCTCTTCGCCGAAGAATCGCGCGTACCACGCTTGTGATTCTTCGGGCGTCATGCCAGTGACGAGCAGGTTATCGATCCAGTCATCCGGCACGCGCAGCGGCGCGAGCACCTTGCCGACCGCGTGGTACGCCGGCAACGCGTGCCCCCGATTGACATCACCCAGCTCAGGTTGCGTGCTGGCGCGGATCAGCAAGCCGCGATCGTTTGCAATGGCCTGCACATTGATCGGAGGCGGCAATGCCGAGGCCAGCGCGTTGATGCCCCCCATTTCCGCAGCGCGGGCCTTGCCGAGAAAGGTCAACCAGCTCACTCCGAGAATGCCCAGGTCGGCAAAGCTGAAAAGACCGAGTGGCTTGCCGTAGGCGAGCCCCGGATAACGCGTAAGCCATCCCCGGTTGGCGCGTTCGAGCTCGCGCTCTGCCTCGCCATCACCGGTGTTCCAGTAGTAGGAGAATCCGCCATAACCGGAGTCGAAATCAACCAGTGCCAGCAGGCCCAGCACTCGTTCGACTGTTCGATCGGGCACATTGGCTTCGTCGAGCGGGAGGCATATGCGCAGCATGTGCCGCACCACGCGGTCGTCAGGGTCGCTCAGGTCTTCCTCGGAAAAAAACTGAAACGACGGCAACGCATAGTCGGCCGCGCTCGCACCGGAGTGCTGCTCCACCCCGAGCAGGTAGCTCGCGAGCGCCTTCCTGTCACCCAACATCTGTGCCACCTGATCATTGGCGGGACCGACGAGACGCTTCGCAGTCTTCATTACGTTGGTCTTGTACCAGCCGAGTGCCTGACCGTGATGTTCGCAGAAGGCACGGTGAAACTCTATGAACTGAGGCGCCAACGCGGCGCGAGGGACGGTGCAGAACACCAGGATTTCAAGACACGGTCGAAAATGCATGGCCGTGCTGGCGCCGTCGCCAAGGATCGTGTCGTTCATTCTTTGCTTCCTTGCATAGGTGGACCGCATTCAATCGCAAGCGCAGTCCGATTCTTCGATCTGCTGGTATTTGCCCGCATTCTTCGCCCCCAGCCGCTCCTTGGCCAGTTGTTGATTGGCCGTGGGCGTGTCGCCCTTGAACTTGACTTCGACGAAACTCTTGACGTTGTCGAAATTCGCCGGCTTGGCCGCATCCTTCAAGACCGTGAAATCAGGCCGAAAAGTAGTGCCCGGCGCACCGCGTCCAGCCGCCAGCCCGCGAAACAACGAACCCGGTGCCGGCAAGCCATTCGACAACGCCCGCCCTTCCGACATGATGCCGACGAAAGTGCCGCCGACCCGCTTGGCGATCTTCCAGGTCATCTCGACGAACAGGTCGAGCTTCTTCGGCTTGTAGAGTGGAAATCCGCTGCTGAGCTTGCTCGCCACGCGGGACTGGAGGGTTGGGTATTTCTTCGACGGGATCGTGCCCTCGTCCGCTTCGTCACGCGTATCGCAGATGGCAGTGCAGATTTGATCCCCGAGTTCCTGCCCCAATGCTGCGACGATCACTGGGTTCTGCAGCACACCGCCTAGGTTGGCGGCGTTCTCCGCGTTGTGGAACATCTTGTCCGTAAGGCGGGTAGCGTTCTTGCCATCCATCTTCACGTCGAAGGAATAGAGAATCCATGTCGCCTCCTTCATGAAGGTGCTGGACTTCACGCCACCGGCCACGCCCGCGTTGTCGCCGTTCGAGAGCGCGAATTTCGAGCCCTTGTTGGCGGCCATCGCCTTGTCGCCTTTGACGGTGGAGGTGCCGTTGCTTAGCGTGATCGAGTTCGCGATGTTGGGGTAGGGTACCGGCACCGGCCCGCCTGGGCTCGGGGTCTTGCAGACATCGGGAATGGTCGCGATGCTGACACCTGTGCTGAACTTGTGAACTAGCGACAGGCTCGTGCCGTTGACCCTGATGGAGACCGGCATGATTCATTCCTCGCCGAAGTCCATCGCACAGATCAATGCGGCACCCCGCTCGCCCGACGCGGAACTGGCCCACACCATCGACCATCGCCCCTTGCCGTAGCGCTTGCGATGGCAGATCGCGGCGATGGCAATGTGCAACGGAACGCCTGCTGCGCCGATATCACCCCAGCAGTCGGCCGGGGCGACGAAATCGCTGGCCGCTCGGAAGCGATCACCCTTTCGCAGCACCGTGAAGCCGTACTCGTCGGCACGATAGGGTTCGCCGTTGAGGTCGCAGAAAACGTTGTGTACGCATTCCTCCGGGGGCAATCGCCCGAGCGCCTGTTCGAAGGCCTCGCTCAGGCCATCGCCCACGCACACCTCACCGGTCCCGATGAGATGGGCTTCCTGGGCGACGCCAATCCCCACCACTTCACCCCAGGCGTCGAGCTGCCGCGCTCGCGCGAAGTCCCGCGAAGCCAGCAGCAGCGCGCCAGCCGCCTCGCCAGGCACGAAGCCCCATGCATTGTTGTCGGCACCTCCGCCGTGGAGTTGCCCGCATGCCTCAATCCATTCGAGCGTCTCTGGTGCCAGGGTGGAATCGACGCCGCAGACGAGGCACACGTCGACGGCACCAGCAAAGCAGTCTTGCACGGCCGCCTCGAGCGCGAGATGTCCGCCAGCGTGGCCCGCTTCAAAGGCCCGCGCGGTACCGAAGCGCCCGGGATATCGGCGCGACACCCACGCCAACAAAGAACCGGCCAGGTCGTGGGGCCGGCCCGGACGCGTGGGCGGCAGCGCCAGCGCGAGACCGCATCGCACCGATACGTCGTCGGCCGTGGATAGCACTCGCAGCGCACCGTCGATAGCCGGCAGCAGCAGCGCGGCACAACGGTCTGCAACGTCAGCCGATGCATCGATCCAGGCTGCGCGGGCCACGCGCATCGGTTCACCGGCGGTATCGATCACGAACGGATGCTCGCCGAAACCGCAAACTCCTGCGCGTACCGCGGCAGCGCTCGCGAAAACATCGCGCCCCACCGGCGTGCAACCGCCCAAGCCTACGATGCGCAATCCGTCGCCGCTCATGCGAAATCCTCTGAAGGTGTCTCGCCCAGGCGAACTAGCTGCTTTTCGTAAACGCGCGTCTTCTCCAGCTTGTGGACCTTGGGGTGACAGGGCAACGCGCTATGCCATACCAGCGACACACGCGCCGCATCGGGCTCAACAATCACCGTGTGCAGGCGCGGCGGCTCGTGCCGCTGGCGCGCGCCATTCGAAAAGAAAGTTTCCAGTCCCAGCACCACCCGCGGCAGTTCGAAGCTCAGCTGCGCCGCATGCGGCGACAAATGAATCAGCACTACCGGCTCGCCACCCCGCAGAAACTGCGGCGCCTGCTGGTCCACAGGCGCACTCTGGTAATGCCGATCATCTAAGTCCACCGGCAGCAGCGGCAACCGATCTCGCTGCCACGCTGCGTCATACGTCCCCGCGAACCCCGCCCGCGGCTGCCAGTGGTTGCACAGCGGCCCAAACCCCGCGGGCTCCGGCCGGTCGATCCACGTCCGCACGCATTGATCCGGGTACTCGATGTTCGGCAGCCGCATGCCCTCCGCATGCGCGGCCTCGAGCGCAAAGCCGGTGCCCACGGGGTTGCGCACGTCGAACTGCGGATTCGGCGCATCGCGCGTCCATGGATCGACACCGCCGTATGCGCGCTCCCACACCAGCGGCATCGTGCTGAAGGGTTCGGGCTCCGACGGCGAACCGCCCAGCCACACGCGGTCGCCCGTCACACGCAGCCGCTTGGCAACAGGGCCGACGCGCATGCCCACGTCGAGCTGCGTCACCGGCACGCCGACGGGCGCGTGCGCATGGCCGATCAGCAGCACGTCGGTCGTCAGCTTGGTGCGCACCAGGTCCATCTCGTAGAGCAGGCTCGGCTGGGGCGCGGACTCGTCGATGAAGACGGGTGCCTGCGCGACGGGCGGCTGTTGGGGCGCGATGCTCGTCTCGCCATCGGGCGAAATGTCGAAGCTGCACTTCACAGCCACGAGCCAGATCTCCGCCCCGTCGCGGTCGCGCACCCAGGTGCGTTCGGCGGCGTAGGGCGTGCGGTTGTCGAGCTGCCACATGGCACGCCTCTTCAGTTGATGCCGACGTACGCGCCCTTGACGCGGTTGGCGCCGCGCGAGCGAGAGAGCACGTAGTTGCCGTTGATCAGCACCTTGCCCGCGCGCGTGAGCACGATGCTGGCCTCCCCGCAGCGCAGCTCGATGCGCTCGCGCGCCTGCAGCACGACGCGTTCGCCGTCCACGCGTGCATCGAGCGCCGGTGCTCCGGTGCGTGGCGGCTGCAAGCGCCCGACGATGACGGGATGCCGCACCTCGCCCTGCTCGAAGGCCACGACGATGGCCGCGCCCGCATCACCAGGCGCCAGCCCCACGGTCGAGAGCGCCTGCACCGGCGCCATGCCGTCGCCCAGCGTGACCAGGAAGCGCCCCTCGGCATCGAAGCCCGCGAAGGCGGCCACGGCCACGCCCTGGCCCGACAGCTTCGACCAGGCCGCCACGCTGTGCAGCACGCTGCGCGCGCTCTGGAGATCGGTGTGGTCTTCCACGGCTCAGTCCTCCCCCAGGTTGGAGCCCTTGATCTTGATCGAGCCCCCGGCCTTGAACGATGCAGTGCCGTCGGCCTTGATGGTGATCTTGGCGCCCTTGATGGTGATGCCGCTGGCATTCATGACGATCTTGCTGCCGCCCGCCTTGAGCATGATGGTGGGCGCCTCGACCATGCAGATCGCGCCCGCCTTGATCTTGATCGGCCCCTTCGATGTCTCGGCGATCACCGCCGCCGACAGCTTGTGCGGGCCGCCCACGCTGATCGACTGCAGCGCGCCCACGTTCACTTTCTGCACGCCGCCCACGCTCACCATCTGCGCCCCGCCAACGCTCACGGTCTGCACGCCCCCCACGTTGATGGCTTCGCCCGCACCCACGCTGTGCATGCGGCCCGCCCCCACGGTGTGCGCCTCGGCCACCGAGATGGTGGTGGTCTGCATGCCGTTGACTGTGTGGCTGCGCCCGCCGTTGACCGTCACGGTCTCGCCGCCGTTGACCGTTTCGGTGCGGTGGCCCGTGATGACGATGGTCTCGGTGCCGCCCACGGTCTCGCTGCGGTTGGCGCCGATCGACACGGTCTGATTGACGCCCACGTGCTGCTTCTGGTTGTTGCCCACGCTCTCCGAATCGTCCACGTCGATGGTGTCGGTGCGGCTGTTGTGCACGGTGGTCGTCTGGTTGTTCTCGACCGTGGTGTTCATGTCGTACTGGCCGTGGATGGTCACCTTCTCCTTGCCGGCGGTGTCGTCCATCGACAGCTCGTTGTAGCCCTTGCCCTTGTGTGTATTCGACTTGATGCCGCTCACCACGGCACCTGCCGGCAGGCCGAAGGGCGCCATCGACTCGCCGTTGTAGAAGCGCCCGATGACGATGGGCTGGTCGGGGTCGCCGTCGAGAAAGTCGACGATCACTTCCTGGCCGATGCGCGGAATGCTGATCGCGCCCCAGCTCTTGCCGGCCCAGGGATGCGACACGCGCACCCAGCACGAGCTGTTCTCGTCGTTCTTGCCGTAGCGGTCCCAGTGGAACTGCACCTTCACGCGGCCGTGCTCCTCGGTCCAGATCTGCTCGCCGCTGCGGCCCGTGACGATGGCGCTCTGGGGTCCGGGCATGGTCACGCGCGGCGTCAGGCGCGGCGGGCGCCAGGGCGTGTTCAACGGAATGAGCGTGAGCAGAAAGCTGCTGCTCGCACGCTGGCCGGTGCGCAGCGCCGGCGTCTCGGCGATCAGGTCGCTCACCAGCTCGCCCAGCCCGGCGTTGACGGGGTCGTCGGCCAGCACCTCGTGCAGCACGCTGTCGATCGGCCGCTGGCCCTCGGGAAAGTTCGCGCCCTCGTAGCCGGGGTGGCTCGCGACGAAGGTACAGGCCGCGATCAGGTAGTCGCCGTCGCGCTTTCCGTCGGGGTCGCCCTTGAACGAGAAGCTGCGCCCGGCGGTCACGTCGGGCCAGCCGGTCAGTGCCCAGTGGCGTTGCCGCCGGCCGACCAGCTCGTCGAGCCGCAGCTGCGCGAGGTTGTCGGTGTCGTCGCCCGACTGATAGCCACCCGGGAACTCGAACACTTCCAGGTCGGCCAGCTCATGCGTGTCGGGGTCGCCCTTGTCCGCGTCCAGCTGCTTGCTGATGACCTTGAAGTCGCGATCGCGCGACGCGAATTTGCCCGAATCGAACTGCCGCGAGCTGACCCAGCGCGTGATTTCGTTGAAACGCCCTTCCGACGCGCCGCGCTCGACATGGTTCAGCGTGTCGGCAACCGGCAGTTTCTCGTGCGCCAGTGTGCTGGCGTCCGACAGATGCAGGGTGCCGGGCGCGTCGTGCGCGTCGAACCAGTAGTAGATGCCCTCTTCTTCCAGAAGGCGCGAAAGGAACTGGTAGTCGCTCTCCCGGTATTGCACGCAGTAGACGTGGGGTTCATGGGGCCCGACCACGCCGCCGGCCTTGATCTTCTTGAGGCTGCCGATGGGGCCGTCGTCCAGCACGGCGTCGATCACATCCAGTACCGGCTTGTTCTGCAGGATGCGCGCGTTGACGCGCTTGCTCAGCAGCCAGAACCACGAGCGCAGGCTGATGCGGTACTCGAGAAAGCGCCCGCTCTGCGACACGCGCGTGAAGCGCACGGCATGCCCCTGGCAGTGCCGCTTATGAGCGTCGCCGTCGGCATCGGCGAACTCGATCACGACATCGAAGGAGCGGCCCAGTATGTCCGCGGCATCGATGCTTTCGTTGTCGGTCAGCACGGTGAGTTCGTAGGCCGAGGGGCGCGCGAGCACCTCATGGCCCGCGATGCGCCAGAACATGAGCTTGTCGACGACGGGCGAATCGCCCTGGATGCTGAACTTGTGATCGGCCATGCCATGCACTCCCTCTTCGTGCTTCTTTGCGAACGATGCCGCTTCGCGGCCTCGCCGTGAAGCAGCCGTGTGGCCTATGGCGCCAGCAACAGCACCAGCGCCTGGCTCGGCACCGTGCGCACACCCGGGCAGTTCGTGCTGTTCTGCAGCGACACGCTGGTCAGCCGCGTGGCCGGCATGCCGCAGAAGAGCACGGTGAACGCCGCCGTCAGGTGCCGGCTCGGCCCCATCACCGTGCCCGAGGCCACGCCCATCAACACGCCGGCGTTGTCGCCGTTCGTCATCGGGATGGTGGTGCCGAGGTTGTGCGCCGGCATGCCCATGATCAGGATGGTCGGGCAGTTCGGGATCGCCATCGGCCCCATCGCGATGTTGGGATAGGGCACGGGAATGGGCGACGGCGCGGCCGGCGTGATGCAGACGTCGGGAAAGCCCATGTCCATCCCCATCATCTGGCAGTTGGCGAACATGGCGCGCTCCTTCAACCGAAGTGGATCTGGCCGCCGCGCGCCTTGACGAGCTTCTCGCCGTTCACCAGCGCATGCTCGCCCGACAGGCGCAGCAACTGCTGCGCCTCGCATTCCACGTGCGTGGCCTGCACGCGGTCGATACCTTCTGTCGTGCGCAGGTGATGGCGGCTGAAGTGAGTGACCCGGTCGAACACGGTCGACAGCACCGCCCCCACCAGCTTGACCGCGGTACCGATGACGCGCAGGTTCCGGCCCATGAGCTCGGCGTCCTCGGCGCAGACGCTGGCCTTGTCCGTCTTCAGCGAGAACGCAGCCGCCTCCAGCGACAGCGTCTGCGCGGCCAGGCTCAGCGCGCCGCCCTCGACCGCGAACCGGGTATCGCCATGGCAGCTCAGCACGTTGGCTACGCCCTCTTCGCGCTGCAGCACCGCCAGCACCCAGACCTCGTCGGGCGCCACCAGCAGGCAGGCGACGGTGTCGCCGGCGGCCGGCTCGAGCAGGCAGCTCGCGGCGCGCCGGCCGCGTGCACGCAAGCCGCCACTGGCCACGCTGAAGCCTTGCGCGTCGCTGCCGGTGATCAGGCCGACGCAGCTTTGCGCCGGCGTGGCCGGCGAGGTGTCGCGCGCGGATGCGCGGCGGCGGGCAGAGGGAGTGATGGTGGTCATGGTCGTCTCCGGAAGATCAGGCGGTGGCTGTCCAGCGCTCGGCGCGGTCCAGCTCGGGGTCGGTTTCGAGCGCGCGGGCGCGGTCGGTCATCTGGGCGCCGGCCGCCTTCGCGCCATGCAGGCAGGTCCGCAGCATCGTGGCCTGGCGCAGGTCGGCGTTGACGAGGTCTGCGTGCCGGAAATCTGCGTAGGTGAGTTCGGCGCCCGCCAGGCTAGCACCCGCCAGTTGCGCATGGGCGAAATGGCATTGGTAGAGATCGGCGCCATCGAAGCGCGCCGCCGGAAAGCGGCCGCCCGTGAAGAGCGCCTGGCGCAGCCGGGCCTGCGAGAAGTTCGCCTGCTCGCCCTGCGCGTCGCAGAACAGCGCGTTGGGGCCGACCGCATGGCTGAAGTCGGCCCGGTCGAGGGTCGCGCCCTGGAAGTTGCATTGCCGCAGCGAGACGCCCGAAAAATTCGCCTCGCTGAGATCGGCAAAGGAAAACTGGCAGCCGTCGAGCGCCAGTCCCTCGAAGGACTTCCGGCGCAGCGCGGTCTTGCTGAACGTCGCGCGGGTCATGCGCGCGCCCGCCCAGGTGAGCTGCGACAGGTCGCACTGCAGCACGCAGGTATGTTTCCATTCGCTGCCGTCGGCGTTGACGTCGATCAGGGAACAATCCGTGAACACCGCAGACTCGAGCGCGGCTTCCGACAGGCTCGCGTGGTCGAGCCGGCAGCGCGAGAACGTCGCCATGCCCATCCAGGCCTGCGCGAACTGGGCATGGCTCAGGCTGCATTCGCTGAAGGTCGCGCCATGCAGGTGTGCGTTGCGGAAATCCGCGTGGGCCAGCTCACACTGGTGGAACACCGCGCGACGCAGATTGGCGCCGTTGAACATCGCGCCCGTGAGGTGGCAGCGGTCGAACACGGTCTCGCGGCCATCGGCTTCACGGAGGTCGACTTCGTCGAGCTGCGCCTTCGTGAACACGCCACCGCCGATGAAGGTTTTCGCGAAGCGGCCCTTGCGCAGGTCAAGTCCGTCGATGGTCTCTCCCATGCCGATGGCAAGCGTGAGGTGTTCGGCTTTCACTGGGTGTTCTCCGTCGCCCCGTTCAGATCGGGTGGGCCGCCGCATGGCGCGCCTGCTGCTCGGGCGTGAGCCGCGGCCAGGTGCGCACCCGCTCCAGCAGCGCGCCATCGAATCGCACGTCGCCGTCCAGCTTCGTGCGGGAGATGTCGGCGCCGAAGAAGTTGGCGTTGCGCAGATCGGCGCTGCGCAGGTCGGCATGCTGCAGCATGGCGTCCTTGAAGTTCACGCCCGCGAGGCGAGCCCCGGTCAGCACCGCCTTGCGCAGCAGCGTGCCTTCGGCAACGGCCAGGCGCGCGTCGCAACCCGCAAGGCGCGCCGCACCGAGGTTCGCGCCGTTCAACTGCGCCCTGACCAGCGTGCACCCGCGCATCTCGACCTCGCCCAGGTTGGCGCCGCGCAGGCTGGCTCGCGACAGGTCGGCTTCGGTGAGCGAGCAGTCCTTGGTGAAGACCGCGCCATCGAGTTGGGCGCCGGCCAGCCGTGTGCGGTCGAGCCGGCAGGTGACGAAGCTGGCGCCGGCCAGCCGCGCACCGCGCAGGTCGGTCTCGCTCAGGTCGCACTCGACCAGCGTGGCGCCCGCAAGGTTCGCCTCGCCGGCCTGCAGCCCCCGCATGTCGAGCTTGTAGAACAGGTTGTTGCCGGCTTCGACACCGCTCCAGTCGGCCGGGCCCCACGTGGTCTCGAGCAGGTTCGCGCCAGCGATGTCCGCGCGCCGCAGGCTGGTCTGCGCGAGTTGGCAGTGCATCAGGACGGCGCCCTGGAGTTGGGCCTGGTCGAACACCGCGCCCGCCAGCCGGGCACGGCCCAGGTTGGCATGGGTGAAGGTGGCACCGATGGCGATCGTGCCCTGCAGCCCGGCATGCGCGAGCACGGCCCGCGTGAAGTTCGCACCGGACACGTTCGAACCCTGCAGGTTCGCGCTCTCGAGCCAGGCGTCGGTGAAGTCGACGTCGCGCAAATCCAGCGCCGACAGGTCGGCACCGGTGAGGTCGATGCCGGGAAAGCTGCGCAGCCCCTTGCCCAGCATCCATTGCATCAGGGAGCGCCCGCCGGCCGCCACCTCGCCTTGCTGCGCATAGGCCGGCGGCTGGAGGTGCGCCGCCTGCAGGTAGCCCAGGCGCTCGGCGCCTTCGCGCTGGGCCAGTTGCCGGGCGACGACGCGCTGGTCGAAGGCCAGGCCCTCCGCGCGCTGCGCGTCGAGCTCGGCCAGATGGGCTTCGGCGTTGTAGCGTGGCGGCCCGCGGTGCGCAAGCTTCGCCATGTCGACCTGGCCCGCCTCTTCCATGTCGAGCACGCGCTGGACCTGCCCGACCATCTCCTCGATCGCGGCCCAGCGCGAGGCCTCGGCCTCCTGCTGCCTGGCCTTGAGGTAGGCCGGGAGCTCGGCCATGCTGCGTTTCTTCTCGGGCGGCGGCAGCACCATGCCCAGTGCGTCCGGGTCCTTGCCCTGCGCGCGCAGGGCCTCGCGCGCAAGGGCGATGTCGACCTCTGCGCGCTGGCGTTGCGCCTGGCCCTGCAGTCCCTCCATCGCGAAGGCCTGTTCGGCCTGCTCGGCCTCCGGGTCGCGGGTGTCGATGCCTTCGGGCAGCAGGTCCGTGTCGTTCAGCGCCTCGAGGCCGCCGTGCTTCGGATCGCTGCGCCGGGCCAGCACGTCGATGTAGTGCGCGTCGGATTTGGGGGCACCCAGCCGCTCGACCGCGCCGAGCAGGTGCACGATGTCGGCGCCATCGTCCTCCGCGCATTCGGCCATCCCATGGAACACCAGCACCAGACGCTCCGCATGCGGGAAGAACCACACGGTGGTGAGCCGCATCGGCACCTCGCGCAACTTGTGGTCGCCGGACGCGCCCCGCGCGTAGTTGACGAAGGTGCGCACGCGCAGGCCCGGCAACCGGCCCTCGATGTGGCGCTGCGTCGGATGCAGGTTGTCGAGCGCGTAGGGCTCGTCCCCGCGCAGCGCTTCGCCAAGCCACTGGTCCTTCGGCGCCATGTTGAAGTGCTTCCAGTCGAGGTCCGGCGGAAAGCCCGGCGCATGCGTCTTGAGGTAGTCGGCGTCGTAGCTTCCGCGGTACGCGATGCGCTGCGGATGCGTTGAATCGAGCGGTCCATAGCCGGCCGGCACCACCTCGGACCGTGGCGACAGAACGCGCGAGCCCGGCAGCTCGAGGTTCGGCAGGAAGCGCACGCCTGCGCCAGCCGCGCGCCCCTTGCCCAACGGGTTCGGCGCGAAGTCGCTGCCGCCATAGGCATTGGTCCAGTCGAGGTCGATCTTCCCGGGCACTGCCGCCGGTGCCGCGCGCGGCTCGTCACCGTCCCACCACCGGTCGCCGAAGGCGAGCACGGTCTTCTGCGTTCCGGCGAGCCGGACCCGCACGGCGCAGTCCGGCGACGAGCCGGCCGGGTCGGGCCACGCATGGCCGTGCACCAGGAACTCGGGCGTGAGCTTCGCCACGCCTTCGTCGAGCAGCGGCAGGGCCATCTCGCGGCCCACGAAGTTCCACATCGACTGTTCGCCCCAGAGCCGTCCGCTTGCGCCTTGCTCGAACGGCAGGTACAGGCAGTGCGTGACGCACAGGCCGTAGCGTTTGCGGTATTCGATCGCGCGGCTCGAGAAGCCGAGCGACATGGGCTTGCAGACCTGCATCAGCTGCCCACCGGATTGGAGCCACCGCTGCCGCCCTGGGGACCGGGAGACTTGCCCGCAGCCGGCATGGCGGCATCCCACGCCTTGTCCGCGGCTTCGCCGACGCCCTTGGTGTGGTCGTCCACGAACCCGGCGGCCTTGGTCGCCGCACCCGGCAGGTAGTTGCCTCCCAGTTGCGAGCCAACCGCGGCACCCGCCGCGGCGCCGAGCGGCCCACCCGCCACGAATCCCACCGCCGCACCCACGCCAGCCCCGACGGCCGTGCCGACTTGCCGCTGCCGGCGGTCCGCGCTGTCGGCCAGGGCATTGAGCTTGGTCTGCAGCCCCGGCAGTTCGGGAATGTCCTTGGCGGCATCGCGCAGCGCCTGCGCCGCATCGGCGTACTGCTTCATGGTCGCCGCGGTATCGCCGAGGCCGAGCACGCCCGCCACCAATCCGCCCAGCGCACCGACCACGGCCGCGCCGGCGGCCCCGCCCGCGCCGGCACCGGGCTGGATGATCTTGACGGCCGTGCACTCGATGTCGGCCGGCGTGTTGGTGAGGTCCAGCGCGGCCACGTTGTGCATCTGCAGCGCGGCGCAGTTCTCCATCTGGATCGCCAGCGCGTTGTCGATGCTCACGCCGAGGAAGTTGCTCATCTGCAGCCCCATGAAGGTGCTGCGCGCCATGCCCATGTTGGCTTCGCTGGACGACCCGATGTAGCCGCTCGAGTTGGAGCCCAGCACCGTGGTGTTGGAGCCCATCGAGGTCGCATTGATGTTCGCGTAGGCCATCAGGTCGATGTCGGCGCCCGCCACCAGCTTGATGCCGGCGCTCGATGCGATGGTGTGCGAGCCGGTTGCGACGTCCTTGCGTGCGCCCCCCGCCGTCACGCTGATGTCGCCCGATGCGCCGAGCTTGGTCGCCGAAGTGGTGACGCTCATTTCGCCCGTGGTGACGGCCAGCGAGGCCGAGCCGTGCACTACCGGGCCCGACACGCCGATGGTCTGGCCGACGCCGACGGTGCGGAGTTCGCCGAGCACCGACACGTCGGTACGGAAACCCTTGGTCTGGGTGAGCAGGTTGCCGGTCACCAGCAGCGCATAGTCCTTGCCGATCTTGCTGGTGTTGTAGCCGTGGATCTCCACGTCCTGATTCTTGCCCACCACGTGCGTCTCGAATTTCTTGACCGTGACGTGGCGGTCGTTTTCCACCGTGAGGCTCTGGTCATGGCCGACGCTGGTGGAATCGTCCACCTCGACCGAGGTCGACATGTTGCGCTCGGCATGGATGTTGACCAGCTCGGAGCCCTTCTGGTCCTCGAACATGATCTCGTTGTAGTTCGAGGGGCTGCCGCCAGGCGTCGAGCGCGTCCTGAAGCCGCTCTGCGTGGCCGACTTGTAGGGAATGCCTTGCTCGTCGTTGTAGACGCGGCCCACGATGATCGGCCGGTCGGGGTTGCCGTTGATGAAGTCGACGATCACTTCCTGGCCGATGCGCGGCGCGAAGTAGCCGCCCCATCCCTTGCCGGCCCAGGGCTGCGAGACCCGCACCCAGCAGGTGGACTTCTCGTCGCTCTCGTCGTAGCGGTCCCAGAAGAAATGCACCTTGACGCGGCCGAACTCGTCCACGTCGTGCTCCTTGCCCTTGGCACCGACCACGATGGCGGTCTGCGGCCCCGGCATGACCACGCGCGGCGTGAGGCGCGGTGGACGGAACGGCATGTCCATGGGCAGCACCGTGAGCAGGAAGGCGCAGCCGCCGCGCACGTCGGGCATGCGCGCAATCAGCGCCTCGAGGACGGCGCGCGTGTCGGCACCGACGGCGTCGTCGTCCAGTGCCTCGCGCAACGTGAGCGCCAAGGGCTCGGGAGCGTCGCCGATGTGCAGGCCCTCGTAGCCCGGATGGCTCGCGACGAAGGTGCAGGCCGCGATGAAATAGTCGCCGTCGCGCGTGCGGTCGGGGTCGCCCTTGTAGGCGAAGCTGCGGCCGGCGGTCACGTCGGGCCATGCGGTGAACGCCCAGTGCCGGTCGCGCCGTGCACCCAGCTCCTCGGCGCGCACCTTGGCGCTGCTCTCGGCATCCTCGCCGCTGAAGTAGCCGCCCGGAAAATCGAAGGCCTCGAAATCCGCCAGTTCGTGGTCGTCGGCCGCGTCGACGTTGGCACCCAGCGTCTTGTTGATGGCCTTGAAGTCGCTGTCGCGGCTCGCATGCTTGCCGGTGTCGAACTGGCGCGCGCTGACCCATTGGGAAATCTCGTTGAAGCGCGCCTCGCTCGCATTGCCGGCCATGTGGTTCAGCGTGTCGGCCACGGGCAGTTTGTCGTGCGCGATGTCGCTGGCGTCGGACAGATGCATCGTGCCGGGCGCGTCGTGCGCATCGAACCAGTAGTAGATGCCCTCGTCCTCGAGCAGGCGCGACAGGTAGCGATAGTCGCTCTCGAGGTGCTGCACGCAATAGCGGCGAGGCTTGTGGGCACCGATCACCTTGCCCGGCTTGGTCTTCTTGAATCGCTTGATCGGGCTGTCCTCGAAGACGGCGTCGAGCACCTCGAGCACCTTCTTGTCCTGCAGGATGCGAGAGTTGCTGCGCTTGGTCAGAAGCCAGAACCACGAGCGCAGCGCGATGCGGTACTCGAAGTAGCGGCCGGCCGCCTGCACGCGCGTGAAGCGCACCGCATGTCCCTGGCAATGCCGCTCGTGCGTGCCGCCATCCGAATCCAGGAATTCGATCACCACGTCGAAGGCACGCCCGAGGATGTCCTTCGCATCGATGGCCCGGTTCTTCGAGAGAACCGTGAGCTCGTAGAACGACGGGCGCGCGAGCGCTTCATGGCCGACGATGCGCCAGAACATCAGGTCGTCCTTGGCGGGGGAGTCGGTCTCTATGCGGAACTCGTTGTCGGCCATTTTTTTCTCTTTGGAACTTATGGGCGCTTGTTCGGGGTGCGTGCACAGGCCACCGGGTACTCCCCTGCGCGAATGTCCCCCGGGCTTCGCCCTCCTCCTTTATTTCGCTGCGGGGAGCACCCGATGCCCTGTGCACGATGGGCGCTGCCGTTGTTTCGCTCGATCAACAAGTGCTCTGAACGATCACGCCGATGGGGTGCCTTGCGCAGCGAAATAAGGGAGGAGGCCGCAGGCCGGGGGACATTCGCGGAGCAAGGTACCCCGTCGGCGTGATCCCACCGCGACCAATGCACAACGCAAACTGAAGAGCAGACTTTCATTTCAGTCGAAGGCATAAGTGAAGTCGGCATCCTTCACGTCGAGTGCCACCCGGCGGATCTCCCCACCCGACGCCAGCCGTTGCAGGTACTCGACCGAGATCGTCGGCAGCACGGTGTTCGTCAGGATCGCGTCGATCACGCGCCCGCCCGACTCCGGGTCCTGGCAGCGCGCGACCACCTGCTCGACCACCGCCTCGCTGTATTCGAAAGGCACGCCGTGGTTGGTCTCCACGCGCTTCTTGATGCGGCCCAGCTGCAGCCGCACGATCTTCTTCATCATCTCGGGCGACAGCGGGTAATAGGGAATGGTGACGATGCGGCCCAGCAGCGCGGGCGGGAACACCTTCATCAGCGGCGCCTTGAGCGCATCGGCCAACGCATTGGAATCGGGCAGTAGCTCGGGGTCGCGGCACATGCTCATCACCAGCTCGCTGCCGGCGTTGGTGGTCAGCAGGATGATCGTGTTCTTGAAATCGATCATGCGGCCCTCGCCGTCTTCCATCCAGCCCTTGTCGAACACCTGGAAGAAGATCTCGTGCACGTCGGGGTGGGCCTTCTCCACTTCGTCGAGCAGCACCACGCTGTACGGACGGCGGCGCACCGCCTCGGTCAGGATGCCGCCCTCGCCGTAGCCCACGTAGCCCGGCGGCGCGCCCTTGAGCGTGGAGACCGTGTGCGCCTCCTGGAACTCGCTCATGTTGATGGTGATGATGTTCTGCTCGCCACCGTACAGCGCCTCGGCCAGCGCGAGCGCGGTCTCGGTCTTGCCCACGCCCGAGGTGCCGCAGAGCATGAACACACCGATGGGCTTCTGCGGGTTGTCGAGCCGCGCGCGCGAGGTCTGGATGCGGCGCGCGATCATCTCCAGGCCGTGCTTCTGGCCGATGACGCGCTGGTTGAGCGTGTCGGCGAGCTTGAGCACGGCTTCGACTTCGTTCTTGACCATGCGGCCGACGGGAATGCCGGTCCAGTCGGCGACGACCGAGGCCACCGCCTGCTCGTCGACCGAGGGCAGGATGAGCGGCGACTCGCCCTGCACCGCGTGGATCTTGGCCTGCAGCTCGTGCAACTCCTCAAGCAGCGCGGCACGGTCTTCGCTCCCTCCCCCGCTGGGGGAGGGCTGGGGTGGGGGCACGTCGGCCTTGGCATCACCGCCGGCCGGCGCATCGACCGGCTTGTTCCCCGCCCGCAGCTTGGCGCGCAGTTCGAGCAGCCGGTCGACCAGTCCCTTCTCTTCCTTCCACCGCGCATTGAGCCCTTCGAGCTGGGTCTTCGATTCGTCGAGCAGCCCCGCTACCTGCGCCGCGCGCTTGGTCACATCGATGCCGATGGCCTCCTCGCGCCCGATGATTTCCTGCTCGACCGTGAGCCCCTCGATGCGGCGCATGCAGTCTTCCACCTCGGGCGGCGTCGCGTGCTGCGACACGGCCACGCGCGCGCAGGCGGTGTCGAGCAGGCTCACGGCCTTGTCGGGCAGCTGGCGCGCGGGAATGTAGCGGTGGCTCAGCTTCACCGCCGCCTCGATGGCCTCGTCGAGCAGCTGCACGCGGTGGTGCTTCTCGAGCACGCTGGCCACGCCGCGCAGCATCAGGATCGCCTTGGTCTCGTCGGGCTCGGGCACCTGCACGACCTGGAAGCGGCGGGTGAGCGCCGGGTCTTTCTCGATGTATTTCTTGTACTCGGCCCAGGTGGTGGCGCCGATGGTGCGCAGGTTGCCGCGCGCCAGTGCCGGCTTGAGCAGGTTGGCCGCGTCGCCGGTGCCGGCCGCGCCGCCCGCGCCCACCAGCGTGTGGATCTCGTCGATGAACAGGATGATGGGCGTGGGCGAGCTCTGCACCTCGTCGATCACCTGCCGCAACCGCTGCTCGAACTCGCCCTTCATGCTCGCGCCGGCCTGCAGCAGGCCGATGTCGAGCGTGAGCAGCTTCACGTCCTTCAGCTGCGGCGGCACGTCGCCACGCGCGAGCCTCTGCGCGAAGCCCTCGACCACGGCCGTCTTGCCGACGCCCGCCTCGCCGGTCAGCAGCGGGTTGTTCTGGCGGCGGCGCATGAGGATGTCGACGATCTGGCGGATCTCCTCGTCGCGCCCGGTCACCGGATCCATCTCGCCCTTCTTCGCCTTCTCAGTGAGGTCGACCGCGAACTTCTTCAGCGCATCGCCCTTGCCCATTGCGGCCGGCGCCATCGCGCCCGAGTCTTCGCCGGGTGCGCCGCTGCCCATGCCGGTGCCGTCCTGCGCGCGCATCTGCGCTTCGGGCGAGGCATCGCAGATCTTGGCGAAGTTGTCCGCCAGGTCTTCGACCTTGACCTTCTCGAACTGCTTCGACAAGCCGAACAGCGGGTTGCGCAGGCTCTGCGTCTTGAGCATGCCCACCAGCAGGTAGCCGGTGCGCACCTGTGCCTCGCCGAACTGCAGCGTGGCGTAGGTCCAGGCGCGCTCGATGGCGTTCTCGATGTGCGGCGAAAAGTCGCTGATGGCGGTGGCGCCGCGCGGCAGGCGGTCGAGCGCGGCGGTCATGTCTTTCGCGATGACCGACACGTCGAGCCCGTAGTGCTGGATCACGCGGTGCAGGTCGGAGTCCTGCGCCTGCAGCAGCTGGGCGAACCAGTGCTCCAGCTCCACGTACGGATTGCCCCTCATCTTGCAGAACACGGTGGCGCCCTCGATGGCCTTGTAGGCCAGCGCGTTGAGCTTGCCGAAAAGGGCGGTGCGGCTGATTTCACTCATGAGGGACTCCGTATCTCTTCTGAACGAATGAAGATGGGTTGATTGAAAGGCTGGCTGCCGATGCGCACCTCCGCTGCGTCGCGCGAACGTGTGCGCTGCCCGAGCCACGAGACCCAGCCGAGGCGCGGCCCGTTGCCCTTCGCATCGCCGAGGCGCGTGAGCGGCACCTGCGTCTTTTCGAGCACGAGTTCGGCGTCCCACTCCAGCTCGTCGCCCAGCAGTTGCTGCATCCAGCGCTGCAGCACGGGCCGTGCGTTGCCGATCGGCAGGAACATGCGGTACTGGTCGAGCGTGAGCGGCCCCAGGTGCAGCCGCACGCGGTGCTGGCGGTCCCAGGCGCGGGTGCCGAGCATGGCGCCCATGCCCATCGAGCGCGAACTCTCGCCCCGCCCCAGCCGCGTGAGCTCCCCGGCCGGCAGGCTCATCCAGTGGCCGACCCAGCGCTCCAGCTTCACGGGCACGCCGAAGTAGCTGCACAGCACCGACTCCACGCCCTCCACGTTGTGCACGCGGCGCGCGAGCCAGCCCGAGAAATGCAGGCGCGCGTCGTCATGGATCTCGTCGCGGTCCACGCGGCCCGGCGTGCCGATGCCGATCAGCGCGCCGATCTGCAGGCGGAAGCGGTCCTCGCCCGGCCGGTCGAGCGCCACGGCCGGCCGCGACTGCGCCCAGGCGCGATAGAAGTGCAGCGAGAAACGGTGCGAGAAGCTGTCGAGAAAGGCCAGCCACGTCGGGTCGCCGTGGTTCAGGCTGCGCTCGCGGATGAAGTCGCTCAGGTGCACCGGCAGCGGGCCGTTGGGGCCGATGTAGCCGAAGAACTGCTGGCGCAAGCGTGGCGGTGAATGCGCAGTGGCGGGCTCGAAGCGGCTGAAGCTCGCGGGAGCGAACGACAGCGAAGGCTCCTGCCCCACACGCACCGGTTCGGCGTTCGGCAACAGGGCACGGCCCCAGCGCGGCGTGGTCTTCGCGACCGATTCGAGCCGCCGCATCACCGCGAAATAGTCGAAGGCCCACGGCTGCGCCGACCACTCGCGCAGTGCGGCGTCGACCCGCGCACTCACAGAATCTGGCGCGTCCCGCACAGCGGCCTCCAGCGCATGGTCTCGCCCTTGCCTGCGATGCGCAGCACGGTTTCGACGAAATGATTCACCTCTACATGGCGCGACAGGAAGCGCGCGAGCACAGCGCCGAACAGGAACGCGCTGTGGCCGTGGAAGGCGTCCTTGTCGACTTCAAGCGTCACTTCGAGCCCGCGCCCGAAGGCGATCGGCCCTTTGAGCGGCAGCCTGCGCGCGACGGGCCTGCACTTCACCGACAGCAGCCCGCGCACCTGGCCCTGGCGCATCTCGTCGGCATGCACGGCATAGAGCATCAGCGTCTCGCGCAATGCGGCGGCGCCCTGCTCCGGCGTGCTGTCGGACAGCGACAGGTAGTTGAGCGCGAGGTGGTCGACCACGCGCCACCCCAGCCCCTGGCTCACTACCGGCGACACCGGCCGCGACGGCCCGCGCACCATGCGCACGCGCTGCACGGGGAAGGAATCGACGCAGTCGAAGTCGTTCTCGCGGCCCAGCGGCATGAGCAGCGGCAGGTCGCGGTTGGTGCACAGCGCGGTCACCGCCAGCTGCCGCAGCGTGGCCGCATACGGCGCCTGCTGCGGATCGACGATCTGCATGTAGACCTCGGAGCCAATGTGGCTGCTGCGGTTGCCCTCGGTGCGCTGGCGCACCGACAGCATGCGCGGCTCGCGCGTGGTGGTGAAGTAGGCCGGGTGGCTCGTGCGGCTGCCGTGGAAGGCCGAGTAGAAGGGCCTGAACGGCTGCTCGACCGCCGCCGCATCGGCACCGGGCGCGCCATGGCCGATGACCTCGGTGACGGTGTGCACCTCGAAGTCCTGCGGCCGCGTGCGGTCGGGCACGAGGTGGAACTGGCTCACGCCCTCGGTCATGGCCACGCGGTCGAGCCGCTTGGTGAAAAGGTTGACGGCGGGCACGCAATGCAGCTGCACGTTGTCGGCGCTCACGAGCTTTTCGAGCGCCGCGTCGCCGCGCGAGAACAGCAGCACGATCTCGACATCGGTCACCGGCATCGTGGCCAGCAGCGCCTCGAGCCCGCCGATGCGCACGAACTGGAAGCGCTGCGCAAACGCGAAGTACTCCTGAAGCAGGCGAAAGCCCGAGAAGCCGGTGGCAGTGGCGGGCAGCAGCGCCTCGTCGTCCTCGAAGCCGACCGCGCCGATGGCGCTGGCGGGCAGGCTCTGTGCCGCGCCCTGCAAGGCACCACTCGGTGCCAGCGGCCGCACCAGCACGCCGACGGGCTGGCCCAGCGCGCATTCGTGCAGCTGCCAGGCCACGTCTTCGGCGCCTCCGAAGTGCAGCACGAGGTCGTCAAGCGCGATCTGGCTGAAGTTCAGGCCGGCCGTGGCGCGCAGCGCGATGCGCAGGCCGCCGCGGATGGCGCGCGACTGCGGGTGCGTGTTGAGTGGCAGGTCGGGGGCGTAGGTGAAGTACTGCGCACGCTGCACCTCGATGGGCCACACGCGCAGCGCGCTGGCCGTGCGGAACTCGCAATGTGTGTTCTGCCCCACGGCCTGCCGCGCACGCAGGCCGCTGCCGCGCGGCAGGCTCGGGCCGGTCGCGAGGTTCGCGTCGTCGGGGTCGGGCACGAAGGACACGATCACCATCGCCGGCGTCGGCGCGAGGAAGTGCGGATAGACGATGTCGAGCAGGTGGCCCGTGAAGCGCGGGTACTCGGCGTCGAGCTTCAGGCCCACGCGCGCCGACAGGAACGCGGTGGCCTCGATGAGCCGCTCCACGTAAGGGTCGGCCACCTCCTGGCCCTCGATGCCAAGTCGGTGCGCGATCTTCGGGAACGCGCGCGCGAACTCGGCAGAGCTTTCGCGGAAGTAGCGCAGCTCCTGTTCGTACAGACTCAGCAGCCTGGGGTCCATCTCTTCACTCCAGGAAGGCGGCCGCCGCCGGGCCGCCCCGAGGCGGGCCGCGCCTCCCCCTCGGGGGGTGGCGAATTACACGAAGCGCAGCGCAGTGAAAAGCCGGGGGGCTCATAACTTCTGCGCCATGTCCACGATCTCGATGCGTCCTTCTTCCAGGTCTACGCGGCTTCGCATCAGGAACTCGAGCGGTACCGGCTGCGCCCACAGCATGCCGCGGATCTGCAGGCCGATGCTGTTGTGGGAGTCCAGTGCCGGGCCTTCCATGACGAGTTCCACTTCGAGTGTGCGGGACAAAATGCGCGGCTCGAACTGCAGGATTGCGTTCTTCAAAGCCTGTTCCATGCTGACACGCTGCACCGACGAGGTGAACTGGCCAGACAGCATAGGCAATCCGTAGTTGATGACCGAGCGTGCGGCATTCGGGTACTGCCTGTCGTCCATCGCAAGGCCGTAGCCGGTGGCGTTGAACAGCCAGCCGAGGTCGCGCAGCACGGCCTGGCGCAGCGCCTGCTTGGTCAGCGTGCGCTTCTCGTCGCTCTCGCGCTTCTCGTCGGGCGCGTTGTCGACGAGGCGGTCGAGCAGCGAAGGCTGCAGCCGCTCCTGCGCGGTGAGTTCAGCCACCGGCGCTGCTTTCGCCGCCCTCGGGCGTGAACAGGATCTCGCGCACGTCCATCAGCGCGTACTCGCCCGCGTCGCTGCCGAGCACGCGCTGGCCATGGCCGGCCCAGACCTCGGGGCGCAGTTCGCGCCACTCGGTCTTGCGCGCAAGAAGCAGCTCGCCGTCCTCGGTCTTCTCGGTGCCTTCGTAGCGCGTGGGAATCAGCGCAAGCGTTTCGCCGCCGTTCTCGAACTGCAGGTGCGCGGGCATCCACACGCAGTCGCGCAGGTCCTCGGGCGGCTCGATCTTGATGTGCGCGAGGCGCGCGTACGGAATCCAGTAGTACTTGCCGTTGACGAAGGCTTCGAGCACCGGCCCCAGGCGCATGTCGGCATCGGCGAGCCACTCGAAGGGCGCGCCGTCGATGGTGCCGCTGATGGCGGGCGCACCGTCGAAGGCGCGCTGGCGCAGGTCCTCGGCCAGCTCGCTTTCTCCGCGGCCCTGGCGCAGCAGCGACTCGATGAGCAGCGCCAGCCACTCGTCGGGCTGGCCGAAGATCATCGGCGTGCGCGTGCCGGCGAACACTTCGGCGCGCAGGCCCTCGCAGCGCACGGCCTCGCCGTAGACCTGCTTCATGGGCACGGCGAGCGCGTCGAGTTCGGCCGCCACGCTGAGCTGGTTCAGCGCGCGCTCCCATTGGCCGAGCACGCACAGCAGCTGCGCCATGAAGACGCGGTGCTTGCTGTCTGCGGGCCTGGCGCGCACGTCGTCGCTCAGGGCCTTGAGGGCGGCGGCCGGGTCGGCGGCCTTGAGGAGTTCGGCGGCGGTCGTCATGGTGTGCGGCTCCTGGATGTGGCGGCGTTCAGGCGCGGGTGAACTGGCATTCGCGCACCGCGCCGCGCAAGCCGGTGGTCTTCTGCGGCGCCGACTTGACCTTCACCGTGCGGTAGCTGATGGAGACCAGCTCCGAGGGCACGCCCCAGTGGCCGCCGGAGTTGAGCACCAGCCGGCAGATGCGGGCGTTCTCCAGCACCAGCTCGAAAGTCGACTGCGCATCGGGCGAGCGCTCGTCGCCGCCGGCCTTGAAGGCGCTGATGACGACCTTCAGGTCTTTCTCCTGCGTGCGCAGCAGGCTGGCGAGCGTGGCGGTGGCCGCGTCGCTGCGGCGCGCGACGATCAGGTTGTTGGGCACGACCTGGTTCTGGCTGGACGACTCGGGCACCTGCACCGACCAGTAGTAGCCGCCGATGTTCAGCCGCGCCTTGCCGTCGTCGAAGGAGCGGTCGAGCTCGGCTTCGACGGGCGCGCCCTTGTTCTCGATCAGCATGACAAGGTCGGTTTCCGCGGAGCCGGTGCCGATCAGGTCGTAGAACTGCCGGGCGTCTTCAGGGCTCCAGGAGCCGTCGTCGAGAAATGCCATATCACCTCCGGGGTGCGAAAGAAAAAAGGTTGAACCGAAATCGCATGCGCCGGCTTCATGGCCGGGCTCCGCCGTCCGCAGCGCCGCTTCTGCGCAGCAAGGCCGCGAACACCTGCCGCTCGCCACTCTCGGCCGGCGGCTGGCCGCCGCGCACGCGCACTTCCGACACCTCGGCCTGTGCGTAAGCCACGCCGAACAGGCGTGGCGCGCTGTAGGGCGTGGCGGGCACGGCCATGACCAGCAGGCGCGCATCGCCGGCGGCGTCGAGCCAGGGCAGGTCGAAGCGCTTGACCGAGGGCTGCTCGGGCGTGCCGCGCTTGAAGCGGTTGGTTTCGCCGAGCTCGTCGGGGTAGACCGACTGCAGGTTGCCGCGCGCATCGATGCCGGCGATGACGAGGTCGAGCGAGCGGCCGCTGGTGTTGCGCACGGTCAGGCGCACGCGCTCCCCGGCGCGCGGCGATGGCAGCATGGCTGCAGCCTGAACGACGGGCACGCTGCGCAGCAGCCGATCGGCGCTCCAGACCTCGAGCGTCGCATCGAAGCCGTCGAGCTGGCCGTCCTTGCCATAGGCCTGCAGCTGCGCGAGCCACTTGAGCTGCGCCAGGGCCTGCAGGCGGCGGCGCAGGGCAGCGGTGTCGGGCAGCACCACGGTGGAGACCGTCGCGCCGAGCATCGGCGCGAGCAGCTCGAGGCGCTGTCCCGGGGGGCCGAGGTCGGTCCAGCGCACGTCGGCGGTGGCCGCGTCGTCGGCCCGGCGGATCGCCGCCGGATAGTCGAGGCTGAGGCCGGCGGGCAAGGGCTTGTCGGCACGCACGCGCAAGGCGGTGGCGACCGGCTCGGTCATGGGCGTGACGCTCCAGAACGCGCTGCCCGACACGTCCTTCAACGCCGCGGGTACAGCGAGCCACGCGCCGCCGAGCTTGATCTGCGCCACCGTGGCCGGCGCGCTGCGCACGGCGCCGTCGTCGAGCGTCGCGATCACACGCAGCTCCTGCTGCTGTGCAAGGCCATCGAGCAGGCCGGCCTTGATGGCCAGGCTGTCGCCGCTGCGCTGCGCGCGCCACACGGGGCGCGTGGACGCGGGCGCGCCGCTGTTGGCGAACAGCGGCGCATCGAGGTTGCCTTCGGCCACCGGGGACGGCAGCTCGCGCGTGGGAAAGCGCTGTGCGAGTTCGTCGATGACCGGCGGGTACAGCGCGAGCACGCCGTCGAACAGGTCGCGCCAGGTGGCGGGCTTGCGCGACAGCGCCTCGACCATGGCCCAGGTCAGCAGGCCCTGCGGCCGGGCGTTGCGCGCCTTGCGCGGCAGGCGCAGCTCGGGCGTGATCTGGTGGCTCTCGGAGGCGAAGAAGGCGACGTAGCGGGCGCGCGGCACGGCTTCGGCCGGTATGGGCGGCGTCAGGGGTCGTACCGGCGCTGCACCGCCAGTCAGTTGGGTCGCGCGCAGGCCGCGCCAGCGCACCTCGTCGTCGCTCGGGCCCTCGGCGGTGGCGGGTGCATCGGCGGTGCCGCGCGTCATGGAGTTGGCAGAGCAGGTGTCGAACACCGAGGCGACGAACACGTTCTTCGCGAGGAAGGACTGGATCCATGCATCGAAGTCGGCGTCGCGCAGGTCGCCCGTGAGCACGTTGTCGCTGCCCAGCGTGCCGCGCACGTCGCGCGCGAGGAAGTTCTCGGAGAGGCCATCGGGCTCCTGGTAGCGCTTGGCGATGTCGCGCAGCCGGGTGCCGTGGCCGGAGAAGTACAGCAGCACGAAGTCGCCGCTTCCCGACTGCGCAAGCAACTTGGCAAGAGCCTCGTGGATGGCCTGCGATTCGGGCAATGCGGCGCCATTCACGCCGTCGGCGAGCATGGCGATGTCGGACGCCGCGAAGCCCTGCTTGAGCAGCGCATCGCGCATCAGCATCACGTCGTTGCGCGGCGCTTGCAGCCACAGCGCCTGCGGCTGGTTGGCGAGTTCGGAGACGCCGACGAGTAGCGCGCGCGGGGTGGCGAAAGCAAGGGTGCAGCAGGCGAGCAGCCACAGCACGAGCAGCACCTGCAGAACGCGAAGTTGTGTTGTTCCTTCCCTCTTTGGGGGAAGGCTGGGATGGGGGCGGGCAGAGCGCCCGTCGGATACGCCGCCTGCCCCCACCCCGGCC